>NZ_JAIBFH010000415.1 GCF_019459675.1 Arenimonas sp. | reverse complement strand
TTTTCGGAACGTCTGACGGCGGGTGGGAGGACTTTGTTTCTACCAGAACCTTCGAGATCCCGGCGTGCAAGGGTTTCATGTTGCATATCGATAATCGGGAGACTCGCAGCCTGTTTATTGCTGGAGAGGAGATAGATGTGTTCTCTTCGCCGGAGGAGTTGGACGAGAAGATAAGGTTCTATCTGGCGAACCCGGTGCGGCGACGCGAGATGGTCGAGCGAGCCTACTCTCGCGCGGTTCCTGCCTATAGCTATGCTTGCCGTGCGGCTGAGATCAACTCCTTGATCAGGCCGCAGCTTTGAGTTCCGGTTGATCCTGCAATGACTATAGAGAGTGGTTCGATGGGCAGTCCGCGCTATTCCAACATTGAGGATTCAGTGAAGATCAGACTCGCGATTATCGCGATGCATCCCGTGCAGTATCACGCGCCGCTTTACAAGCGCGTCTGCGGAAGTCCTGCCTTTAACGCAAGGGTCCTGTACCTCGACAAGATTGGACTTGAGGGGCGCTACGACAGGGAGTTTCGGACAACAATCGAATGGGATATTCCGTTGCTCGAAGGGCAGGCGTATGAGTTCCTTCGGAACCGTCCGCTCAACAAGCAGGGCGGGTTCTTTTCCCGAATCAACCTAGGCATTCCTGCAGCGCTCAAGCGCGGCCGCTACGACGCGGTTTTCATTCAAGGATACTCGCTCGCGTCCTGCTGGATCGCGCTGATGGCTGCGCGCCGCTTAGGGATAAAGGTGCTTTGGCGTGGTGAGGTTGTCCTTAAGGCAAGCGATGACTCAAAAGGTCTGCGCAGCCGCTTGCGCGGTTCGTTGATAAAATTCTTCCTGAAGCGCTGCGATGCTTTGATGTATACCTGCGCCGGCAACAGGGAGTTTCTGCTTCGCTATGCTCCCCGGGCCATCCCGCCGCACCCTTTAGTTTGTGCCGTGGACAACGACTATTTCCGCAGGGAGTATCACAGGCATTTGCCAGACTCATTGGCAATTCGCGACGAACTGGGAATTCCCTCAGGGAATATAGTCCTCCTTTTCTGTGGACGCCTGACGAGTTGGAAGCGGCCCCTTGACGCGCTTCTTGCTGTCAAAAAAGCCGGGACGTGTGGAATCTCTGTGTTGATAGTTGGCGACGGGCCAATGCGCGAAGAGTTGCTTGCATTCAAGGACATGCATGCCGTTCATGTCGTCCATGTTGGTTTCGTTAATCAGTCTGAGATTAGTCGCTACTTCACGATCACAGATATCTTGTGCCTTCCATCGGAACGTGACAATTCCCCAAAAGCGCTCAATGAAGCCATGAACTTCAACCTGGTTCCGATTGTGAGCAGTGCGGTCGGGACGTGCGGAGATCTCATTGTGGACGGCGAAACAGGATTCCGCTGCGCGCCCGGCGACACCGATGCCATGGCGACATACATTTCGCTATTGAGGGAGCAGCCAGCGCTGCGTCATCGAATGGCGGCTAGTGCACGCGAACATATTGCTCGATATACGTATGCAGCCAACGTTGATGGACTTGAAGCGGCTGCGCTTCAAGCCTTGGAAGACACTAAAGGCGTCTGGAGGCTGCGCGATGCTGGTTAAGGTATTCGAGACGCCCGGCGACGGCGACTATTTTGCTGGCTACTATGACAAGTCGCCGCTTGACGGTGCCTCGGCGCGGTTGCTGGCACTCAAGTGTTCATTCATCAATCGAATGCCCGTCGCTGGCGAGAGTGTCGACATCGGGTATTTCGACTTCGCCGAAGGTAGCGAGTTCAAGCGGTTGGCCAGCACGACAGCCTGGAACTGGCAGCAGGGTTGCATGTTGCAGTGGCTTGGACCCGATTTTCAGAGCCGAATCCTTTTTAACGACCTCCGTGGTGAACGCTATCGTGCCATTTTGCTGGACGTCCGGTCTGGTGAAGAGCGCGTTTTGCCTATGGCGGCCTATGCGGTAAGCAGCGATGGCGAGTTTGCCCTGTGCGTTGATAATGAGCGGCACTACTGGTTTCGCCCGGGTTACAACTATCAGGGCCCTCCTCGTCCGGAGAAGCGCGTGCCGTTGGATCCAGAAGATGGTATCTGGCGAATGTCCCTTCAGCATGGTGAGGTCAGGAGGGTCATATCGATGACAGACCTGATGGACCTCGGTGTCGTCAGCTCGATGGATGGTGCCGAACATTGGGTTGAGCACGTGATGATCAATCCGAGCAATACGCGCTTCGCGTTCTTGCATCGCTGGCGTGGGGAGGCGGGGACCGCCTCGCGCCTTATTACCGCGGATGTCGATGGCGGAAATCTGTTTGTCCTCAATGGGAGCGGGCGAGTCAGTCATTGTTGCTGGCGAGACGATGTGACCATGTTTGGCTACTGCGGAAGGATAACGACTTTCAATCGCCTTCGAAGTAACAAGTCAATCGCGAAGTCGCTGATCAAGCCACTACTTCCGATCTACCATAGGTTGTTTCCGTCGGGCGGCGCCGTTTCACGCGCTGTCACCGGGGACTGCTTCCAGTTGATGCACGATCGGAGCAGGCGAACGACGTTGATCGGCCGGGAGGTAATTCCCGAGGATGGGCATCCTACGTATCGACCTGGGAGTGCCTCTGTGATCGTTAACGACAGCTATCCTGACGAGAATGGCAACTGCCGCCTCTTTCTGTTCGATGTTGATCGAAGAGAGGTCATGGCTGAGGTAACTGTTGCCAGTGATCCAGATGTTCGCGCTACTGGGTTCCGTTGCGATTTGCATCCGAAATGGTCGTTCGACGGGAAGTTTGTTGCAGCCGACACAATCTCAAAGCGCGGTCGCGCGATCGCAGTTTATCGAATAGATTCAGAGAAGTTGCCGTAAGTTGGTCAGCTGTGTATCGCCAGAATCCAGCCGATATTTGCGTTCCACCAATTTCAGACCGGATGTGCAATCTCATTTGTAGCTCTCCGCTTTGGACGATTTACTAAGAGTCTGATGAAAATGAATGATTCCGCCTACGGTAAGTATGGTGACTGGAAAGGTTGGACTGAGCGAGGTTTTGGCCAATGCGACTCTTCGACCGCCCGATACTTTGTCGCTGAGTTGCTATCAGCGGGGCTTTGGCCGCTGCCTGGTCGCAGGCTTCTTGAGCTTGGCTTTGGCAATGGGGAGTTCGCTCATTGGTCCACCGAGCAAGGTGCCCTGTATTGCGGAATTGAGAAGCTTGACGAGCTGGTCAGCGCGGGGCACGCCGCGGGCTATCGTGTGTTTTCCAGCGAGTCCGACCTTGAGGATCACCTCGGGGCGAGTTCACTTGATGGAATTGTGGCGTTCGACGTCTTCGAACATCTGGACGTGAATCAGTTGCATCAGACGCTGGGAGAGCTGAATACATATTTGAGGCCAGGCGGATTGATTGTTGGTCGTGTTCCCTCCGGCGACAGCCCTTTTGCACGGGCCATCCAGTATGGCGACATTACGCACAAGTCTGTTCTCGGAAGCTCTGCAATCCATCAGGTAGCAGCTCGCTGCGGACTTGAAGTCTTGCAGGTCAGAGAGCCGGCGTTTCCAATTGGTCGACAAGGCCTCATGCCCTTGCTGCGGCGCGGTGCTGTGAAAGTTGCTCGCGCAGTGGCGTTTCCAGTTCTTCGTTCGATCTTCCTTGGAAATTCGCGGGCGGTGTTGACGCCAAACATGGTGTTTGTCTTACGGAAGCCTGATTAATGCGGACGTGTGCGCTCGTCGTGCCTGGATTGCACCTTGGCGGTGGCGTTCCAGCCGTTGCGGAGTTCTTGCATTCGATTGCGGCGCTGGATGGTGGTTGGGATGTCCGGCCAATTTCCTTGTGCATGTCCTCGGTCGATCCGGAGAGTTCGTCCTTGCGTCGTCCATGGACCTTGCTGAGACCTGTTCGTGTCGGAGCTCGCCGTTGGATTGATATTGAGATTCCACATGTTGGTGCTCGCTACGGTGAACTGGAGTTCCAGCGCTATCGCCCACGCGAAGCATTGTCGGGGTTGGTTGGTGATTGCGACGTTATCCAGGTGGTCTGTGGGTCGCCGGCGTGGGCCAATGCGGTACTTGGCTTGGGCAAGCCGGTTTCATTGCAGGTCGCCACACTCGCGCGCGTCGAGCGGCGCATGCGTGATGGAACAGGACGGGGTGCAGCGGCAACCTGGCGACGGGCAATGACCCGAATCACCAACCGCATGGATGAGAGGGCGCTGCGGCGGGTGGACGCGATCCAGCTCGAGAACCCATGGATGCTCGAACACACGCAGCGCGCCAACTTGGGGCGAGCCGGCGTCGACATCCGTTATGCGCCGCCGGGGGTTGATGCGGCAGTGTTCCATCCGGATCCGGCACGCAACCCAGCATCCGGGCACATCCTCTGCGTTGGGCGCTTGGATGATCCACGCAAGAACATTGGCTTGCTGCTTGAGACGTATGCCCTCCTGCCGCAAGCAATGCGCGATCGCCATCGATTGGTCCTAGCAGGGGCAGGGGGGCCGCCTTCATCTTTCTGGCAACGTGCCGTGGCCCTTGGGTTGCAGGATCGCGTGGAGTTCATCCACAGGCCGGATCAGGGCGAACTCGTGGCCCTCTACCAGCAAGCGGCGGTATTCGCGTTGACGTCCGATGAAGAGGGGTTGGGGGTGGTGGTGCTGGAAGCGATGGCGTGTGCCGTACCAGTAGTCTCCACTCGTAGCGGCGGCCCCGACGGTATCCTGACCAACGGCGTTGATGGGCGGCTGGTGCCGCTGGACGATGCGGCTGCGATGGCGAACGCGCTAGCGTACGTGCTGGCGGATCCGGCGGCGAACGCTGTCATGGGTCTTCACGCGCGTGCCACTATCGATCGCTCCTACGCGCAGGTCGTGGCGGGTCGTGCGTTCCTGGACGTTTGGAATCGCCTCGCATCCGGAGCAACGGCATGTGTGGCCTGATCGCGATTGTAGGGGGTAATGCCGGCACTCAGTCCGGATTCCGCAACGCCTTGCAACACATGCTTCGCCGCGGCCCCGATGGGGAGGGTGTCTGGGAAGATAATGGCATTGCCCTCGGTCACCGACGCCTCGCCATCCTCGACCTCGACCCGCGTGCCGCCCAGCCGATGCACTCGGCCTGCGGGCGTTACGTGATCGTGTTCAATGGTGAAATTTACAATTTCGCCGAGTTGCGGCGCGCACGCGAAGCGGCCGGGGACGTGTTCCACACCACGTCCGATACGGAGGTTCTGCTCGCGCTGTTTGTGGCGGAGGGTGAGGCCATGTTGGCCCGACTGCGGGGCATGTTCGCCTTCGTCATCTGGGATCGGCTCATAGAGCGCGGGTTCGCGGCGCGTGATCCTTACGGTATCAAGCCGTTGTACTACGGACTCACCAAAGAAGGTGTGGTGCTGGCTTCCCAGGTCAAGGCGCTGCTTGCTACGGGCCAGGTCTCACGTGAGCCTGATCTCCATGGGCAGGCTGGATTCTGGCTGCTTGGCAGTGTGCCCGAGCCGCGCACTTGGTACCGCGATATCCAAGCCCTGCCCGCCGGCCATTGTGCGTGGATCGAAGAGGGTCGCATCAAGGGTGTCCGGTCCTACTGGGACATCGGCAATGCCTGGCGAAACGCGGCCTCAGGCGGGCTGGTGCAGAATGCAGCCGTGCAAGATGCTGTCCGTTCCGCATTGCAGCGTTCGGTAGAGCGTCATCTGGTTTCCGATGTACCGGTCGGCGTTTTCCTGTCGGGCGGTATCGATTCTGGGGCTCTCGCCGGATTGATGGTCGAGGCGGGTGCCCGCGAGCTGCAGGGCATCACCATTGCCTATGATGAGTTCGCCGGCAGTCCTCAGGACGAAGCCCCTGTAGCTGCTCAGTTGGCTGCCCATTACGGGATTCGCCATCATGTGCGTCGGGTGACGCGCGGTGAGTTTCTGCTTGATCTGCCGCGTATTCTCGCCGCCATGGACCAGCCCAGCATCGACGGCATCAATACCTGGTACGCCAGCAAAGCGGTGGCGGAGCTGGGGTTGAGGGTGGTGGTGTCCGGCGTGGGCGGTGATGAACTGTTTCAGGGATACGAAAGTTTTGACGAACTCCCGCGCTTGGTGTCGCGCAGCGCCACGCTTATGCGCCTCCCAGGCGCCAGCGTGGCGGCCCGCATGGCCGGTAACCTGCAGGCCCGACGCAGTGGCAACCAGCGCTGGCGCCATGCCGCACAGTGGACCCGCACATTGCCTGGGGCATGGTGGCTACGTCGCAGCCTGCATGCCCCGGAAGACCTGCCGATCCTGATGGGCGCAGACCGGGCAAGGGAAGCGCTGAAGGGGTTCGAAGCGGATAGCTGGACGCAGCGGATGAGTGGCCCGGTACCGGCTGATCCACGCCTGGCGCTTGGACAGATCGAGTCCACCACCTATCTGCGTAACCAGCTGCTACGTGACAGCGACTGGGCCAGCATGGATCACAGTGTGGAGCTGCGTACACCCTTGGTGGATGCGTGGTTGCTGGCCGAGGTGCAGTCCATGCTGCCGGTATTCTGGCGGTTCCCAAAGAAGTCCTTGCTCGCGCATGCGCCCAGTAATGTATTGCCAGCCGCTATCACCGGGCGTCGAAAGACAGGGTTCGGAATTCCGGTAGGGCGTTGGCTGGGCGAGCAGATGGGCGGGAATGGTGGCAGCATGGACAGTCGAGGATGGGCGAAAGAAGTCGTTTCGGCCTACGAGGGCTGTCCATGAAATTGATGCACGTGGTGCCGCACATTGATCAGGAGGCTGCAGGCCCCTCCTATTCGGTGCCGCGCTTGTGCGAGGCACTGAGTGCACGCGGGCATGACGTCGAGCTATCGTGCTTGGCGGCGCGTGGAGCGATCGCAGGCGTTCGGCTTGACCTGCATCCGCAATGGCCGGTGCCGGAGCGCTTCGCGATCTCACCGAGCCTGGCGCGCGCAATGCATCACAAATCACGTGATTTGGACATCGTCCACAACCACAGCCTGTGGTCGATGGTGAACGTAGCTGCAGGTTGGATGGTGCCCGGCCGCCGGGCGAAGCTGGTCACGTCGCCACGCGGCACTTTGTCGCCTATTGCGCTCAGCCGATCTCGTGTGCTCAAGCGCTTTCTCAAACCTTTGCAATGGCGAGCCTTGACTCGTGCGGACCTGCTGCACGCGACCAGCGAGGTAGAGTTCCAAGAGATCCGCGCCATCGGACTGGACGCTCCGGTCGCCGTTATTGCAAACGGAATTGACATTCCGTCGCCGACAGATGGAACTCAGAAGGGAGGCTTCCGCACTTTGCTGTATCTGGGTCGGATCCATCCCATCAAGGGCTTGGATCGCCTTCTTCATGCCTGGCAGGGGCTTCAGGACGTTCACCCCGACTGGCGCTTGGTGGTGGCGGGTCTTGGGGATCCAAACCATGTCCGGGACCTGATCGAACTTACAACTGCGCTTGGACTTAAGCGCATCGAGTTTCCAGGTGCCCTTTACGGTGAAAGCAAGACGCGCGCCTACCGGCAAGCTGACCTGTTCGTGTTGCCCACGCATTCTGAGAATTTCGGAATGGTAGTCGCCGAGGCATTAGCCCATGGCTGTCCCGCCGTCGTCAGTCACGGGGCACCTTGGGCTGGCCTGATTGCGGAAGGATGCGGGTGGTGGGCTCGCAATGATGTATCCACGTTGACGCGCGAACTTGATGAGGCCATGCGCACACCCTCACCGATGCTGTCCGAAATGGGCGCGAAGGGTGTGGAGTGGATGCGGCGTGATTTTAGTTGGGAATCGGTTGCAGAAAAGATGGAATCGGCCTATTCATGGATTGTCGCGGGAGGAGTTTCCGTTCCGCCACCGTTCGTTAGGACGCTTTGATGGCAAGCATCCTTCCCGTCAGCATAGGTCGCCGCGTTGTCGAGCGAATGCTGGCATCGTTGACAGTGGTCCGCAGACTGCCCCCGGGAGCCGGCGCGTCACGCCTGGTGGCTACACCGCGTGTCGGTGGACTCAAGTATCTTTTTAAGCCTGCGACGTTGTGGGATCCGGAGTTGTTGAGGATCGCTGGGCTCCTTGTGCGTCCAGGCGGATCGGTATGGGATGTGGGAGCCAATGTGGGTTTGTTCTCATTGGCGGCAAGGCATCATGCGGGTCGGGAGGGTTGCGTCGTCGCCATTGAGGCAGATCTGGATGCCGCGTTGTTGTTGTTTAGGACTGCAAGATTGAATGAGGGTTCCTTCACTGTCCTGCCGATAGCAGTCTACGGCCAGGATGGCTTCGTGCGCTTCAACATTGCTCGACGTGCACGCGCTTCCAATGCAATTGAGGGCTTTGGTTCCAGCCAAACGGGGGGCGTGCTGGAAGTGCGAACGCTCCCAGCCTATCGCTTGGATTCGCTGCTTGAGCACTTCACTCCTCCTACAGTTCTGAAAATCGATGTGGAAGGCGCTGAGATGGATGTCCTTCGTGGTGCTGTGCGGACGCTCACCGAACACAGGCCGGCGATCTACTGCGAGGTGACGGCTGACACGCGCCGTGCGGCGGTTGCGTTCCTCGAAGCATCGGGTTATTCCACTTTCGACGGGGATTCATTTGATACTTCCTCGCAAAGTTCAGTCGGGGATTCCACCAGTAACCTCGTAGCTATCCCCCATGACTGAAACAGGTTCTATGATGCCGCTCAACGTGAAGCCCGGCCCGTCCAGCGTTCCTAGCGCGCCCGTCGCCGTCGTGATGATTACCCTGAACGAGGGACACAATCTGGACGGTGTTCTGCAGAACCTTCGTGGCTGGGCGCAGGAAGTGTTCGTAGTGGATAGCTACAGCGCCGACGATACCGTGGATGTCGCCCTTCGTTATGGGGCGCATGTGGTCCAGCACGCATTCAAGGGCTTCGGTGACCAGTGGAATTTCGCGTTGCGCGAATTGCCCATCACCTCGCCTTGGACGATGAAGCTCGATCCCGACGAACGCCTCACTGACGAGTTGAAACACAGCCTGATCCAGGCGATGAACCGCGGGGAAGCGGATGGCTACACGATGAATAGACGCTTGTGGTTCATGGGGCGCCCCTTGCCTGTGCGTCACGAATTGCTGCGCGTGTGGAAGTCAGGTGCATGTAAGTTCTCCGACGTTCTTGTCAACGAGCATCCTTTCGTCGAAGGGCATTTACAGCATGTCGAGGGCGATATCGAGCATCACGACAGCCCAGATCTTCATCACTGGCTGGAGAAGCAGAATGCTTACACCACCACGGAAGCGATTGCGGTCCATCAAGGCCAAGCGTTGTCAGTGACGCCCAGGATCTTCGGAAGCGCGCTGCAGCGTCGTATGTGGATCAAGCAGAATTACCGGCGTTTCCCGGGACGATATCTTGTCCTTTTCCTGCATCACTATCTGGCTCAGGGAGCCTGGCGGGCGGGTTGGGTAGGCTACGCTTGGGCCCGCCTCCGCAGTGATGTCTATCGTCTCTGGGAATACAAGCTGAGGGAAATCCGGATCACTGGCCGAATTCCTCGTAAAGGCCCAAAAGGTCCGGGACAGCCCGACCCAAGAGTTGCCCAGTACTAGGTAGTTCCCAATGCGCACAGGAAGCAACATGTTCGAAAACAAGATACTTCTTATTACCGGAGGCACCGGCTCGTTCGGCAATGTAGTGCTTCGTCGCTTCCTGCAGACCGATATTCCCGAAATCCGCATCCTCAGCCGCGATGAAAAGAAGCAGGACGACATGCGCAAGCGCTATGCGTCCGACAAGCTGAAGTTCTACATCGGCGACGTGCGCGACCCGGCCAGTGTGATGAACGCGATGCGCGGAGTGGACTACGTGTTCCACGCGGCCGCGCTTAAGCAGGTGCCGTCCTGCGAGTTCCACCCGATGGAGGCGGTCAAGACCAATGTCCTGGGCACCGAGAACGCCACCGAGGCAGCGATCCAGTGCGGCGTGAAGCGCATGATCTGTCTGAGCACGGACAAGGCGGTCTATCCCATCAACGCCATGGGCATCTCCAAGGCGATGATGGAGAAGGTGTTCGTGGCCAAGTCGCGCAATGTGGACCCCGCCAAGACCACGATCTGTGGCACCCGCTACGGCAACGTGATGGCCTCGCGCGGGTCGGTGATCCCGCTGTTCGTCAACCAGATCCATGCCGGCGTGCCCATCACCATCACCGACCCGGAGATGACCCGGTTCATGATGACCCTGGACGATGCCGTTGACCTGGTGCTTTACGCGTTCGAGCACGGCAACAGCGGCGACATCTTTGTGCAGAAGGCACCTGCGGCGACGATGGATACCCTGGCCATCGCGCTGACCCAGTTGCTGGGCAAGCCCGACCATCCGATCACAATCATAGGCACCCGCCACGGCGAGAAGAAGCACGAGGCGCTGATGAGCCGGGAGGAAATGTCCCATGCCCAGGACCTTCCGGGCTATTTCCGCGTCGCCCCGGATCTGCGCGATCTGAACTATGGCAAGTTCGTGGAGCAGGGTGAGCGCAAGATCAGCGAGGCGCAGGACTACACGTCCGCCAATACAGAGCGCCTGGACGTGGAAGGCATGAAATCCCTGCTGATGAAGCTGGACTTCATCCAGGACCTGGTCGCCGGGCGCCCGGCCATGCCGGTGGATTGAGATGAAGGTCCTGGTCACCGGTGCCGACGGATTCATCGGCAATAACCTGCGCGTGGTGCTGGGCGAGCGGCCCGGCACGGAAGTGCTGGCCATCACCCGCCACAGCACGGCGGATGAACTGGCCGCTGCGGTCCGCACCGCTGATGCGGTGATCCACCTGGCCGGGGTTAATCGCCCCCAGGATCCGTCCGAGTTCGCCGCAGGAAATGCTGACTTCACCGCGCGCTTGTGCGCGGCGCTCACCGCGACCGGTCGCCCGGTGCCGGTGGCGTTCGCCTCGTCGATCCAGGCGGAGCGGGACAATCCTTACGGCGCCAGCAAGCGCCAGGCGGAGCAGCATCTGGCGGCGTACGGTCAGCGCAGCGGCGCGCCCGTGGCGCTGTACCGGCTGGCCAACGTGTTCGGCAAGTGGAGCCGTCCGGACTACAACTCCGCGGTGGCCACCTTCTGCCACAACATCGCGCGTGGGCTGCCGATCCACGTCAACGACCCGGCTGCCGCGGTGCATCTGGTCTACATCGACGACGTCATCGCCGAGTGCCTGCGCTTCCTGGAAGCGCCGGGGGAGGGCGTGCGGTTTGCGGAAGCCGGCCCGGTCCATTCCACCACCGTCGGCCAATTGGCCCAGCAGATCGAAGCCTTCCGCGACATGCGCCAGTCGCTGGTGACCGAGCGCGTGGGAGCCGGGTTGGTTCGTGCCCTGTATGCCACCTACGTCAGCTTCCTGCCGCCGGAGGCGTTTAGTTATGGCGTGCCCAAGTACGGTGACGCCCGCGGAGTGTTCGTGGAGTTCTTGAAAACCCCGGACAGCGGCCAGTTCTCGTTCTTCACCGCGCACCCGGGCATCACCCGCGGTGGCCACTACCACCACAGCAAGACCGAGAAGTTCCTGGTGATCAAGGGTCGGGCCCGCTACCGCTTCCGCCACCTGCTCACGGACGAGACCTTCGAACTGGAAAGCAGCGGCGACGAGCCGCTGGTGGTGGACACCATCCCGGGCTGGTCGCACGACATCACCAATATCGGCGACGACGAGCTGGTGGTGATGCTGTGGGCCAACGAGATCTTCGACCGGCAGAAGCCGGACACTTTCGCCAGCAGGGTCTGACCATGCGCAAGCTCAAGGTAGCCACCATCGTCGGCACTCGCCCGGAGATCATCCGCCTGTCGCGGGTGCTCGCCGCGCTGGATGCCCATTGCGACCATGTCCTGGTCCATACCGGCCAGAACTACGACTACGAGCTCAACGGAATCTTCTTTGACGATCTGGGCATCCGGAAGCCCGACGTATTCCTGGAGGCGGCAGGCGCCACTGGCGCGGAGACCATTGGCAAAGTGATCATCGCCGCCGACGCCGCGCTGGCAGACATCCAGCCGGATGCCGTACTGGTGCTGGGCGACACCAACAGCTGCCTGGCGGTGATTCCCGCCAAGCGTCGCAAGATCCCCACCTTCCACATGGAAGCCGGCAATCGCTGCTTCGACATGCGCGTACCGGAAGAGATCAACCGCCGCATTGTCGACCACACCGCCGACATCAACCTGACGTACAGCGATATCGCCCGCGAATACCTGCTGGCCGAGGGCCTGCCCGCCGACCGGGTGATCAAGACCGGCAGCCCCATGTGCGAGGTGCTCACTTTTTACGCGGGCCAGATTGCGGCGTCCGATGTGCTTGGCCGCCTTGGACTGGAGCCCGGAAAGTTCTTCGTGGTCAGCGCCCACCGCGAGGAAAACATCGATTCGGACCAGAACTTCCGAGGGCTTGTGGATGTGCTGAACACGCTGGCGGCCACCTACGGCTTCCCCGTGATCGTCTCCACCCACCCCCGGACCCGGAAGCGCATCGAGCAGATGGGCGTCACCCTTGATCCCCAGGTTCAGCTGCTCAAGCCGCTGGGCTTCAGCGATTATGTTCGCCTCCAGACTGAGGCGAAGGCTGCACTCTCCGACAGCGGCACCATCAACGAGGAGTCTTCCATCCTCAATTTCCGTGCCCTGAACCTGCGTGACGCCCACGAGCGTCCCGAGGGCATGGAGGAAGCGGCGGTGATGATGGTCGGCATGAACCCGGAACGGGTCATGCAGGGCCTGGCCATTCTCGAGAGCCAGCCGGTGGGGGCGGTGCGTGGCTTGCGCCAGGTCGCCGACTACAGCATGCCCAACGTGTCCGACAAGGTGGTGCGGATCATCCACAGCTACGTGGATTACGTGAACCGGGTTGTCTGGAAGAAATACTGATGCGCCTGCTGCTGGTGGCGGACACCTATCCACCGGCCACCATCTCCGGGGCCCTGCAGATGCGCGATTTGGCAGAAGCGCTGGTCGCGCTGGGTCATAGGCCCCTGGTGCTCGTCCCGGATGCCGGGCTTGGTTCAAGCGCCGCGCTTGAGGTGCTTGGCGGGGTTGAGGTCTACCGGGTCGGGGCACCCAGGACCAAGGACGTTTCCTACCCCCGCAGGCTGGCGGCGGAGTTCGTGTTGCCGTGGATCCTGCGCCGCGCACTCCGGTCGAGCCCTTTTGCAACGGAACGGTGGGACGGAATAGCGTGGTATTCGCCGACGATCTTCCTGGGTCCCCTGGTTTCGTGGTTCAAGCAGTCACAGGGCTGCCGAAGCTATCTCATCCTGCGTGACCTGTTCCCGGATTGGGCGGTGGACGCCGGCGTGCTTCGCCGGGACGGTTGGGTGCATCGACTGCTGAAGTCGGTGGAGCGTTACCAGTATCGCCAGGCCGATGTCATCGGCGTACAGACGCCCGCCAATCTTCCCATCGTGGCGCGCGATGCACCGGCTGCGGTCGCGCTGGAGGTGCTGCACAACTGGCTGGCGGCGCCGCAGGCGCCTGCCGGTATCTGCGCCCATCCGGCCTTGGTGGCGTTTCAGGGGCGCAAGATCTTCATCTATTCCGGGAACATGGGCGTTGCCCAAGACCTGGACGCCTTCGTCGAGCTCGCGCTGCGGCTGCGCCACCGGGCGGATATCGGCTTCCTGCTGATCGGCCGCGGAAGCGAGCTGTCCCGGCTTCGGGGCGTGGCGAAGAAGCAGGGCCTGGACAACCTCCGCATCGACGATCAAGTGTCGCCCGTGGAACTGGCTGGCCTTATGGCCCACTGCCATGCGGGCATCGTCGCGCTGCACCCGGCCCATGGCACGCACAACATTCCCGGCAAGCTGCTCACCTACCTGCAGGCCGGGCTGCCAGTGCTGGCCCGCGTGAATCCGGGCAACGATCTGCATCGGCTGGTGCTGGACGAAGGCATTGGTGCGTCGGTGGTCGGCCCGTCGCTCGATTCGCTGGTGGAAGCAGCCGCGTGGTTGGCGGACTGTCCCGGCGCCCGCGAGGAAATGGGCAGCCGGGGGCGAGCCTTGTCCGACCGGCTTTTCTCGCCCGCTGCCGCAGCGGAGCAGGTGGTTCGCGGTTTGACTGCGCGTTGATGGGCGGAAAGGCGACACGGTAATCTGGAATACCGAGTTAAAAGCGACCAGAATCAGGCGATGAAAATTCTAGTCACAGGCACCGCCGGCTTCATCGGCTCCCACGTCGCCCAGGTCCTCCTGGCCCGCGGCGACGAGGTCATCGGCTTCGACAACCTCAACGATTACTACGACCCCACGCTGAAGCAGGCCCGCCTGGCGCGGCTGCAGGCGCTGCCGGGCTACACCCACATCACCGCCGACCTGGCCGATCGTGCGGCCGTCGAAGAAGCCTTCGCCAAGCACAAGCCGCAGCGCGTGGTGAACTTGGCCGCCCAAGCCGGCGTGCGCTACGCCGCCGAGAACCCGCACATCTACGTGGCGAGCAACGTTACCGGCTTCCTGCACGTGCTTGAGGGCTGCCGCCACCACGGCGTCGAGCACCTGGTCTATGCCTCCACCAGCTCGGTCTACGGCGCCAACCTGAAGATGCCGTTCTCCGAGCATTCGCCCACCGAACATCCGCTCACCCTGTACGCGGCCACCAAGAAGGCCAACGAGCAGATGGCGCACAGCTACGCCCACCTGTACGGCATTCCGTGCACGGGCCTGCGCTTCTTCACGGTGTACGGGCCCTGGGGCCGGCCGGACATGGCGCTCTTCCTGTTCACCAAGGCCATCCTGGCGGGCGAGCCCATCAAGGTGTTCAACCACGGCCACCACAAGCGCAGCTTCACCTACGTGGACGACATCGTGGAAGGCGTGGTGCGCGCTTTGGACACGGTGCCGGGGAAGGACCCGGACTGGGACGGCATGGCGCCGGATCCGGCCACCAGTGGGGTGGCGCCGTACCGGATTTACAACATCGGCAACGAACAGCCGGTGCAGCTGCTGCGCTACATCGAGGTGCTGGAACAGTGCCTGGGGAAGAAGGCCATCCTGGAACTGCTGCCCCTGCAGGCCGGCGACGTGCCCGACACCGAGGCCGATGTATCCGACCTCATCACCCACGTGGGCTACCGCCCGGTAGTGCCGGTGGAAGACGGCGTGGCGAACTTCGTGGCCTGGTACCGGGACTACTACCGCGCCTGATGGCGGCGGCTGGCGGGGCAGCGTGACTGGCCGCCCTTTTTGGTCCGGCTACGCGACGAATGCCTCAACGAGCACTGGTTTCGGAACG
Organism: Arenimonas sp.; assembly: GCF_019459675.1. GTDB lineage: Bacteria > Pseudomonadota > Gammaproteobacteria > Xanthomonadales > Xanthomonadaceae > Arenimonas. The sequence goes on along the minus strand of NZ_JAIBFH010000415.1, from coordinate 149 downwards.
TCTTGCATGCCCGCACGATCATCGAAACTTGGCGCCGCGAATACAACGAGGAAAGACCCAAGAAAGCACGAGGCGGGGGGACCCCCCCCCCCCTTTTCGGACCGATGTGCGCAGAGGGGAAACCAAAAACCCGGCGCAAAATAGGCCCC
>NZ_JAIBFH010000371.1 GCF_019459675.1 Arenimonas sp. | reverse complement strand
CCCCCCCCCGGCCCCGCGGCCCCGGGAGCCCGAGCCACCGTGTTCCACCAGCACCGCGATGGCGATGGTGGGTTCAGCCGCCGGCGCGTAGGCGATGAACCAGGCCTGGTGGCGCAGGTGGTACGGCAGGTCGGCGGGTTTGGTGCTGGCCAGGCCGCGGCGACTGGTGCGCTGTGCGGTGCCGGACTTGCCGGCCATGCGGTAAGGCGCGCCGCTGGCCGCGACGCGGCCCGAGCCGCTGGGACTGTGCATGACGGCCTCCAGCGCATCACGCACAGCGGCCAGGTTGGCGTCGTCGGGCACCACGCGCACGCCGGGCGGCTGCGCTTCAAGCACGCGCGCCTGGTCGAAACCGGCCTGGCTTTCGCGCACCAGGTGCGGACGGTGGCGCACGCCGCCGTTGGCAATCATGGCCGTGCCCTGCGCCAGCTGCAGCGGGGACGTGACCCAGAAGCCCTGGCCGATGCCGGCGTTGACGGTGTCGCCGGGGTACCACTGGGTGTTGAGCTGGCGGCGCTTCCAGCTGCGCGACGGGCGCACGCCGGAAATCTCGCCGCTCAGATCAATGCCGGTCGGCTCGCCGAACCCCAGGCGCTGGAAGAAGGTGTCCATCCGGTCCACGCCCAGCTCCAGGGCCAGCTTGAAATAGTAGGTGTTCACCGACTGCGCCATCGATTCGCGCAGGTCCACCGAGCCGTGCCCGCCGGGACGCCAGTCGCGGTAGCCGCGCGCCTGGCCGGGCAGGAAGAATTCGCCGGTGGACAGCGTGCGGTCCTGTGGCGTGCGCAGGCCATATTCCAGGCCCGCCAGCGCCATGAACGGCTTGATGGTGGAGCCCGGCGGAAATCCGCCCAGCACGTTGCGATTGAACAGCGGCCGCGACGGACCCTGCAGCGCTTCCCAGTCCTTGTGGCTGATGCCGTTGATGAAAAGATTGGGGTCGTAGCCCGGCAGGCTGACCATGGCCAGCACTTCACCCGTGGCCGGATCCAGGGCCACGGCCGCGCCGTCCTTGCCCTCGAACGCGTCCACCATGGCCTGCTGCAGCCGGGCATCCACGCTCAGGTAGAGGTCGGCGCCGGGCCGGGCGTCATGCCGGCGTACCACGCCCAACGCGCGGCCCTCGACGTTGGTTTCTATTTCCTCGTAGCCGATTTCACCGCGCAGCCGGTCTTCGTAGTAACGCTCGATGCCGGCCTTGCCGATATGCGTCAGGGCGGCATTGCGGCTTTCGCCCATGGCCTCCAGGTCGGCCACGTCCACCCGGCCCACGTAGCCGATGATGTGCGAGAACAGCGGGCCGTAGGGGTAGCGCCGCGTGAGGTAGGGCACCACTTCCACGCCGGGGAAGCGGTGCCGGTTGACGGCCAGGCGCGCCAGTTCGGCCTCATCCAGGCGCAGCTTGAGCGGGATGGCCCGGAAGCCGCGGGTGGCGCGGCGCGCCTGGCCGAAGCGCTCGATCTCCTCGGGGTCCAGGTCCACCAGCTGGGCCAGGCCAGCCAGGGTCTGGTCGATGTCGCGCACCTGTTCGGGCACGATCTCCAGGCGGTAGGCGGGCACGTTGTCGGCCAGCAGCCGGCCGTTGCGGTCGTAGATCAGGCCACGCGCAGGCACGATCGGACGCGGCTTGATGCGGTTGGCCTCCGAGCGCGTCTGGTACTCCTCGTGCTGCAGCACCTGCAGCCGGAAGTAGCCGCCGGCCAGCCCCAGCATCGCCAGGGTGATACCCAGCAAGCCCACCAGCGCGCGCCGCCGGAACTGCTCGGCTTCGGCGTGCACGTTCTTGAGTTTCTGCCGCGGCGGGGCGCGCATGGCCATGCTCAGGCGCCGCGCTCACGCTCGCGCAGCCGCAGGCGCAGCTCGTCAAGCAGCAGGAACAGCCAGGGCCACAGGGCCAGGCCCAGCAGCGGCGAAACCCAGGTGCCCCACGGCGCCAGCCCGTCGCCGCTGACCAGCCGGATGGCCATTACGATCAGGCGGTCGTTGAGCAGCAGCACGAAGACCGCCAGCGCCTGCTGCCACAGCGGGAAGAAGCGCAGCCGGGCGCGGAAACGCTGCACCAGGAAAGCCAGCACCACCAGCCGCAGCGCCTGCTCGCCCAGCAGCGTGCCCGAAACCAGATCAGCGGCCAGGCCCGCCGTGAACGCCACGCCCAGGCCCACCCGGTCGGGCGCTTCGAGCATCCAGTAGCACAGCAGCATCGCCAGCAGGTAGGGCCGTGCCAGGTCTACGCCCGTGGGCAGCGGCACCACCAGCACCAGCAGGCTGGCGACAAGGCTGCCGTAAACCAGCCAGGACGATGGCGTGCGGGTCATGGTTGCGGGGTTCCGGCGGGCGGCGTGGCGGCAGCGTCCGCGGGCTCGCCGGCCTCGGCGCCAGGCTCGGCCACTTCCGGCGGCGGCACGTCGGGGCCGGCGCGGGTTTCGTCCACCGCGTTGCTCACCAACAGCACTTCCAGGCCGCGATCCAGGCGCGCCGCGGGGCGAACCTCGGCCACCACGAACAGGCGCGTGTCGTCGGGATGCAGGGACTCCACCACGCCGACCGGGAATCCGGCGGGGAAGCGACCGCCGATACCGGACGTCACCAGGCGGTGGCCCCCCCCGGGGGGGGGGGGGGGGGGTATGTTTGGGGAGCGCAGCCGGGGGGGTGGCCCCCGG
>NZ_JAIBFH010000364.1 GCF_019459675.1 Arenimonas sp. | reverse complement strand
GTAACCGCCGGCCTTTTTTTATGTCCGGCGTTTGGCACAACCCCGGGCCTCGCTCCGCTGTCAGGCGACAGTGGTAAAGTCGAAGGTCCCCGCAAATGAGCGAGCCGCGAACCTACCGATGGACAACACCCAGAACAATCCCGCCACCGTCAACACCCGCATTTCCCCGCGCGGCGGCCTGGACATCCTTTCCCGTGACGAGGTTGCGCGCTTGCGCGACGCGTCCACCGGCGGCCAGCGCGACATGCTGCGGCGCTGCGCGCTGGCGGTGCTGACCACCGGCAGCGAATCCGACGACCCGCGCGCCGCCGCCCAGCGCTACCCCGATTTCGACATCGAGGTGCAGCAGCAGGACCGCGGCATCAAGATCGAGCTTCGCAACGCCCCGGCCACGGCCTTCGTGGACGGCGAGATCATCCGCGGCATCGCCGAGAACCTGTTCGCGGTGGTGCGCGACATCGCCTACAACGCCAACGAGATCCACGGCAGCGACCGCTTCGACCTGGGCACCAGCGCCGGCCTCACGGCCGCCGTGTTCGAGATCCTGCGCAACGCGCGCGTGATGAAGTCGTTCCAGGACCCGAACCTGGTGGTTTGCTGGGGCGGCCATTCGATCAACCGCGACGAATACCTGTACACCAAGAAGGTGGGCTACGAACTGGGCCTGCGCGGCCTGGACATCTGCACCGGCTGCGGCCCGGGCGCCATGAAGGGCCCGATGAAGGGCGCCACCATTGCCCACGCCAAGCAGCGCCACGGCCGCCCGCGCTACATCGGCATCACCGAGCCGGGCATCATCGCCGCCGAGTCGCCCAACCCGATCGTCAACAACCTGGTGATCATGCCGGACATCGAGAAGCGGCTGGAGGCGTTCGTGCGACTGGGCCACGGCATCATCGTGTTCCCGGGCGGCGTCGGCACGGCCGAAGAAATCCTGTACCTGCTGGGCCTGCTTCTGCACCCGGAGAATGCCGAACTGCCGTTCCCGCTGATCCTCACCGGGCCGAGCGAATCGGCGGCGTACTTCGAGCAGATCGACCAGTTCCTTCGCCTGACGCTGGGCGAGGCGGCCACGTCACGCTACCGCATCATCGTGGACAACCCGGCCGAGGTGGCCCAGGCCATGCGCCAGGGCATTCGCCGCGTGCGCGAGCACCGCCTCAAGGAACAGGACGCGTTCTTCTTCAACTGGTCGCTGCACCTGCCGGTGGAGTTCCAGCTGCCGTTCGTGCCTACGCATGCCGCCATGGCCGGGCTCAACCTGCACCGCGAACAGCCGCCGCACCTGCTGGCCGCCGACCTGCGCCGGGCGTTCTCGGGCATCGTTGCCGGCAACGTCAAGGAGGAGGGCGTGCGCGAAATCGAGCGGCACGGCCCGTTCACCATCGACGGCGACGCCGACATGATGAAGGCGCTCGATGGTCTGCTGCGCGCCTTCGTGGCCCAGCGCCGCATGAAGATCGCCGACGACTACAAGCCCTGCTACCGCATCGTTGGGAGCTGACCCCGGCGGGAGGGCAGGGGGTTCCGGGGCGGCGCTGGCCCGAGCCTGCCCCGGGGGAGGGGGGTGCGCTTATCCGTCGTCCGGCGCCGGCTGTCGGGCCGGGCGGGACAGGCCGGGGGCGCCTTGCTACCTTGCAAGCGTCGAAATCGCTCCCAAGAGGTTGCCATGGCGTTCCAACGCCCAAGCCTGCGCCGTTTCACCGGGTTCACCCTGATCGAGCTCATGGTCACCCTGGCGGTGGCCGCCGTGCTCACGGCCGTGGCCCTGCCGAGCTTCAACGGCCTGCTGCGTGGCAACCGGGTGTCGTCAGCCAGCAACAACCTCCTGACCGCCGTCAACCTGGCCCGATCCGAGGCCATCAAGAGCAACCGGGGCAGCGGCGTCTGCGCTTCCACCGACGGCGCGACCTGTTCCGTCAATGCCGCCGACTGGACCTCGGGCTGGATCGTCTGGGCCGACCTGGACAACAGCGGCGCCCTGAACCTGGTGCCGGTGGACGAAAGAATCCGCATCGAAGGCGCGCAGCGCCAGGTCACCGTCACCGGCACGGCGGCCGCCACGAACTTCAACGCCCGCGGCCGTCCAACGGCGGCCTTCGACCTCGCCGTGCGGTCCGTGATCTGTCCCGCCGGCACGCCTTATGTCCGCAACGTAAACCTCTTGGCCAGCGGCATGGTCCGCATTGCCCGGGCGAACTGCCCGTGACGGAGACTCTCGCGATGAGCAAGCACCCCCGCCGCTTCGGCGCCAGGCCCCAGGGCGGTTTCAGCCTGATCGAGGTACTGGTGGCCGTGCTGATCCTGGGCGTTGGTCTGCTGGGCCTGGCCCTGCTGCAGTCCATTTCGCTGCGCAACGGCAACAGCGCCGCGCACCGCACCCAGGCCACCAACCTGGCGTACGAAATGATCGACATGATCCGGGCCAACCGCCCCGAAGCGGGCAACTACAACCTGATCCGCTTCAACGATTTCACGGCCATCGACCCTGACGCCTGCCCGGCGCCGGCCGGCGCCCGCTGGCAGCAGGACCGGGCGATCTGGCGCTGCGCGGTAGTGCGCGCGCTCCCGGGCGGCGAAGGCAGCGTCGAGATCACCCCGCCCACTGCGACCGTCGCCGGCCAGGTGCGGGTGCGGGTGCGCTGGCTGGACAACCGGGGGGAAGCCACCGCGGCGGCGCAGTTCACTGCCGACAATGCCTTTGAAGTGGTGAGCCAGCTATGAGCCTGAACAAATACAACCGCCGACGCGGCTTCTCCCTGGTCGAGCTGATGGTCGCGATGATCATCAGCGCGCTGCTGCTGCTGGGGCTGGTGCAGATATTTGGTGCGTCCAGCGCCGCCTACCGCTCCAACATGGGCGTGGCGCGCACGCAGGAAGGCAGCCGGTTCGCCATGGACTTCCTGGCCCGTGACCTGCGCATGGCGGGCTACATGGGCTGCGTCAACGACATGTCGCGCTTCATGGGCGCCCAGCCGTCGTTCTTCAGCCACTTCCTGACGACCGCCCAGCGCAACACCCTCAATTACAACGCCGCCGAATTCGGCCTGCGCTTCAACGTCGCCATCCAGGGCTACGAAGCCACCGGCACCAACATCGGTTCGGTGGTGGACCTGGCCGCGCTGGCTGGCCCCTGGGCGGGCACCCCCGCCTTCCCGGCCGTGCTGGCCCCGGCGCCGCGCGCCGGCAGCGACATCCTGGTGCTGCGGTTCTTCGGCAGCGACGGCGCGCTCGTCACCGGCTTCAACCCGACGCCGGGCGCGGGCGCCCCGACCGTAAGCATCGAACCCGCTCGGGCGGGCCTGGTCACTGCCGGCGGGCTTTATGCCCTGGGCGACTGCAACATCGCGTCGGTGTTCCAGGCCACCACCGCGGCGAACCCGACCACGGGCACCTTCAACGTGGCCACCAGCGGCCTCAACCAGAGCGGGTTCCAGGGCCAGGAGGCACTTTTCGGCCTGGCGTCGATGAACCTCTACCGGGCCGAGTCCCTCATTTACTACGTGGCTGAAGGCCCTGGCGGCGTGCCGTCGCTTTACCGGGCCACGGCGACGGGAGCGGGCTGGAATTCGGAAGAAATCGTCGAAGGCGTGGAGATGCTGCAGCTGGCCTAAACG
>NZ_JAIBFH010000225.1 GCF_019459675.1 Arenimonas sp. | reverse complement strand
GGGGGGGCGCGCCGCGGCCCCCCCGCCCCCCGGGGGGGGGGGGCGGGGGGGGGGGGGGGCCCCCAGCTGGTGATTGAAGGCGACCCGGCCGAGCTCGATCCCGGCCAGGTCGCTGGAGAACAGCCGACTGTGGTGCTGGTGAGCCTGGAGCCTGCCATCGAGGATTCGCTGGCGCGGTTCGACGAACTGCTGTCGGCGCCGGGCATCGAAGTGATGTACGACGACGCCGAAACCACCCGCCAGCTCGACGGCTGGGACCTGGCGCGTTGGGCAAGGCACCTGGCCACCAAGCTGGTGGGCACCGACCTGCTGCCGCCTGCGCCGGGAGGCTCGGACCATCTGCCCGAGCTCAGCATGACGCTGGAGCCGGGCGCACCGCGCACCCCCGCGCAGGAGATGGTGGACGCGAAGCTGGAAGACTACGCCGCTGAATCGCTGGACCTGTCCGAGTGGGTGCCGACCGAACCCTCGCTGGCGTCCGCACAGATCTCGCCCGTTGCTCCTGCGGCGCAGATCGAAGCGGCCAGCCCCGAGCCCCTGGCAGAGCCGGATATGTCGTTTGACATCGATCTGGGCGGCCTGGAGCTGGCGCTGGAGGACGACGATGCGGCGCCGGCCACACCCAGCCTGCGTCCCGTCGCGGCCGAGGCCGACGACCTGGAATTCAACGCGGCCGATTTCGACATCGACCTGTCCGCGCTGCCCGACGAAGACAGCCCGCTGCCCACGGCCAACGACCCTGAGCTGCTGGCTGCGGACGACGTGCCGCTGCTGGCGGACCTGCCGATGGACGGCGGCCCGGTCAGCTTTTCGTCCTTCACCGACGAAGAAGCGCCGTTGGACGAGCACATGGACGACGACGTGGCCGCGCTGGCCGCCCAGCTGGACGCCTACGAGGCGCAGGAGCGCCAGCCAGAGCCCGTCGCGATCGACTTCACCCGCAACGACGAACCGTCGCCCAGCCCCGGCGCTGCCGCCGGCGCCAATGCGGAGGTTGAAGCGCCCGCCGCGCGCGTCACGTCCAGCTTCGGCTCGCTGGAGCTGATGCCAATGGACGCTGAAATTTCGGCGCCGGCCGCTGCCGAACCGCCCGTGGTGCGCCAGGTGCCGGCCGCCGCGCCGGTGTCGCGCATGAGCCTGGCCAACGTCACCGGCGACGGCCCGATCGACAACCTGGCTACCGCGCCCGGTGCGCTGCTGGTGATCGCCGGCCTGGGCGGGCCCGACGCCGTGCGCCAGCTGCTGTCTGCGCTGCCGCCGACGCTGCGGGTCCCGGTGCTGCTTTACCAGCATCTCGACACAGGCCGCCATGAGCGCCTGCTGGGCCAGCTGGCGAAAGCCAGCCAGCTCCCGCTCGACCTCGCGGTGGAAGGCAAGATCGCTTTCTCCGGGCGCGTCGGCGTGCTGCCGCCGGGCATGGGCGTCGCCCACAACCAGGGCAGCTTCGTCTACGTCGCCGTCCCGGCGCTGGCTGACCTGGCGTCCGCCCTGCCGGCCTCCGAAAGCGTCGTGCTGCTGCTCAGCGGCGCCGATCCTTCCGTGGTGCCGGCAGTGCTGGCGCTGCACAACGGCGGTGGAATGGTGCTGGCCCAGGACCCGGAGTCGTGCTTCGACGCCACGGCGGCTGGCCTGCTGATCGACGCCGGCGCCATTGCCGCCAGCCCCGCCGAATTGGCGCGCATTGTCATCGAGCGCTGGAAGTAAGCCAGCCTCCACCCAAGCAAGGATTCCGGAGAACACCATGAATGCCCAGCGCGACATCCGCGGCGTCCTGATAACGGTCACCAATGGCCGCCTGCTGCTGCCCAACGCCAACGTCGCCGAAGTGATCACCTTCTCCGATCCCGATGCGGTGGAGAACGCGCCGGAATGGCTGCTGGGTCGTGTCCGCTGGCGCGGTTGGCGGCTGCCGCTGATCTCGTTCTCGCGCATGGCGGGCTGGTCGCAGGAGGACGGCCACCTGGGCGCCAAGGTCGCCGTGCTCAAGGCGCTGGGCAACAACCCCAAGCTGCCGTTCTTCGCGGTGCTTTCGCAGGGCTTCCCACGCCTGGTGACGGTGTCCACCGCCACGCTGGCGGAATCTCACGACATGAAGGACCTGCCGTTGGGCGTGCATTCACGCGTGACGCTCAACGACGACCCGGCGTCGGTGCCCGACCTGATGAGCCTGGAGCTGCTGATCCAGAAGGCCATGGGCGAAGACAAGGCGGCCTGAGCCGCCGTATCCGTCAGCCGCGCAGGTCGCCGTAAAGCGCCTGCAGGGCCGCCACCGCCGCCAACCCCGCTGTTTCCGTGCGCAGGATGCGCGGCCCCAGCTTGAGCCCGCGGAAACCCGCCGCGCGCAGCGTGGCCAGGTCCCGGTCCGACAGCCCGCCCTCGGGACCCACCACCAACGCGATGGACTGCCCCGGTGCCGGATTGACCGCGCCCAGGCCCAGGTCGCCGCCGGGGTCCATGACCAGCTTGATGTCGGCCTGCTCGCCGCCCGCATAGGCCGACAGCGGCATCGGCTCGGAAAGCCGCGGCAGAACCGCGCGGCCGCTCTGTTCGCAGGCGGCGGCGACTACGCCGCGCCAATGCGCCATGCGTTTTCCGGCGCGCTCGGCGTCCAGCTTCACCTCGGTACGCTCGGTGATGACGGGCGTGAACGCGTCAACGCCCAGTTCGGTGGCTTTCTGCAGCACCAGGTCCATCTTTTCGCCGCGCGCCACGCCCTGCACCAGGGTGATGCGCAGCGGCGATTCACGCGGCACCGCCGCGCGCCCGGTGACTTCCGCCTCGGCGCCGCGCTTGGCCGCCGTCAGCAGGCGCGCGGTGTAGTCGTAGCCGTCGCCGTTGAACAGCGTCACGGCATCGCCGGGGGCCAGCCGGAGCACGCGCAGCAGGTGCGCGCTGCTGTCCTCGGGCAGGGTGATGCGCTGGCCGACGCTCAGCGGCTGGTCCACGTGGCTGCGGATGATCCTCATGGCCGGGTGGCCTCCTCGATGGCCGTGGTGGTGACGTCGGCCAAGTGGCTGAGTTCGTCTTCGCCCACGCAATAGGGCGGCATCCAGTACAGCACGTCGCCCAGCGGCCTCAGCAGCACGCCGCGCGACAGCGCGTGGCGATAGGCGCGCAGCCCGCGCCGGTCGGCGGCGGGGTAGGGCGTGCGGCCCACGCCGTCGGCGGTCAGCTCGAAGGCCAGCACCATGCCGGTCTGGCGCACCTGCGCCACGTTCGGATGGGCGGCCAGCGGCGCCGCCAGTTCCGCCATGCGTGCCGCGCGGCCGCGGTTGCGCGCCAGCACGTCGTCGCTGTCGAAGATCGCCAGCGAGGCCAGCGCTGCCGCGCAGCCCAGCGGATTGCCGGTGTAGCTGTGCGAGTGCAGGAAGGCGCGCTCGCGCGAGTCGTCCAGGAAGGCGTCGTAGACGGCGGCGGTGGTCAGCACCGCCGACATCGGCAGGAAGCCGCCCGTCAGTCCCTTTGACAAGCACAGGAAGTCCGGCGGGATGCCCGCCTGTTCGCAGGCGAACAGCGTGCCCGTGCGGCCGAAGCCCACGGCGATCTCGTCGGCGATCAGGTGCGCGCCGTGCGCATCGCAGATTTCGCGGGCGCGCCGCAGGTAGGCCGGGTGATGCATGCGCATGCCGCCGGCGCACTGCACCAGCGGTTCCAGGATCAGTGCGCAGACCTGGCCTTCGTTGGCCGCGAACAGGGCCTCGAGCTGCCCGGCGCGGCGCAGGGCGCAGGCTTCGGGGCTTTCGCCGGGCTCGGCGTCATAGGCGTCGGGCGACGGCGCGAACAGCGGCTCAAGCAGCAGCGGCGCGTAGATGCGCCGATACAGCGGGATGTCGCCCATGGACAGCGCGCCCAGCGTTTCGCCGTGGTAGCCGTTGCCCAGCGCGATGAAACGGGTGCGGCGCGCATCGCCACGGTTGGCGTGGCTGTGGAAGCTCATCTTCAGGGCGATCTCGACCGCGGCCGAACCGTTGTCGCCGTAGAACACGCGGGTGAGCCCCGGCGGCGCCTTGGCCACCAGCGCTTCGGCCAGCAGCAGTCCGGGCTCGTGCGAGAAGCCGGCGTAGATGACGTGCTCGAGTTCGCGTGCCTGGGCGCCGATGGCTTCCGCGATGCGCGGCTCGGCGTGGCCGAACAGGTTGGTCCACCAGCTGCTCACCGCGTCGAGGTAGCGCGTGCCGTCCACTCCTTCAAGCCAGGCGCCGCGGCCGCGCCGGATCGGCACCAGCGGGAGCGTGTGGGGGTGCTCCTTCATCTGGGTGCACGGATGCCAGACCACGGCCAGGTCGCGGGTGCGCCAGGACTCAGTTTCGGTTTGGGCTGGGCGTGGGGCGGGATCGTGCGGTTCCATGCCGGGAATGATCCGTGCCCGGGCCCGGCCTGTCCACGCCCGCCTGCGGCGGGGGCGGGCAGTCCACCGGCTCACCGGCTAGAATCACCCCATGCCCGACCCTACCGATCCGACGCGACCGCCGGTTGCACCGCGCATCCTGCCCACCATCCACGGCACCGGGCCACAGGAAGGCGGGGGGCCGCGGCGCGAATGGCTGGACCTGGAGTTCAGCAACGGCGAGAGGCGTCGCTACGAGCGCGTCAAGAGCGGTGGCCACGGCTCGGTGATCATCGCCGCGGTACCCGATCCCGGCACGCTGCTGCTGGTGCGTGAATACGCCGCCGGCACCCATCGCTATGAACTGGGCCTGCCCAAGGGCCGCATCGACGCCGGCGAAAGCGTGCTTGATGCCGCCAACCGCGAGCTGAAGGAAGAAGTCGGCTTCGGGGCGCGCAAGCTCACCCGGCTGCGTTCGATCACGCTCGCACCCACGTACATGAGCCATGAGATCCATCTCGTGCTGGCCGAGGACCTCTACCCCGAGCGCCTGCCCGGCGACGAGCCCGAGGAGCTCGAAGTGGTGCCCTGGAAACTGGACGACCTGCATGAGCTGATGCTGCGCGACGAGTGCTCGGAAGGGCGGTCGCTGGCGGCGATGTTCATCGTGCGCGAAGTGCTCCGGGCGCGCGCGTGAGCGGCCTGCGCGAAGCCTGCATCGAACTTTCGCTGGCCGCCGGGGCGGCCATCCTGGACATCTACGCCCACGATTTCCCGGTGGAGTTCAAGGCCGACGATTCGCCGCTGACCCAGGCCGACCTGGCCGCGCACCGCATCATCGTCGCCGGCCTGCAGGCGCTGGCGCCCGACATCCCGGTGCTGAGCGAGGAGGATGCCGACATCCCCTGGTCGGTGCGCCGCGGCTGGCGTCGGCACTGGCTGGTGGACCCGCTGGACGGCACGCGCGAGTTCGTGAAGAAGAACGGCGAGTTCACCGTCAACATCGCCCTGGTCGACAACGGCAGGCCGGTGCTGGGCGTGGTGTATGCGCCGGTGTTCGACTACCTGCTGCACGCCGAGTCGGGCGCGGGCGCTTTCGTGCGTCAGCCGGGCGGCGACGTCGCCGTTGCCACGCGACGGCCGGCGGTGTCGCCGCTGCGCGTGGCTGCCAGCCGTTCGCATCTGGACCCGCGCACCGCCGCGGCGCTGGAGAGAATGGGCGACATCGAACGCCACGGGTTGGGTTCTTCGCTGAAGTTCTGTCGCATCGCCGACGGCCGCATCGACGTCTATCCGCGCTTTGGCCCCACCAGCGAATGGGACACCGCGGCCGCCCAGTGCGTGCTGGAGGCCGCCGGTGGCGCCGTGCTCCGCCTGGACGGCACGCCGCTGGACTACAACCGGAAGGAAAGCCTGCTCAACCCCGACTTCATCGCGTTGGGCGACGCCGGCCTGCCGTGGCGCGACTGGCTGGGCGGGGCCGGGCATGGCTGACGTGCAGGCGCTGCTGGACATCATGGCCCGCCTGCGCGACCCCGAACGCGGCTGCCCCTGGGACGTGAAGCAGGACTTCGCCTCCATCGCGCCCTACACCGTCGAAGAGGCCTACGAAGTTGCCGACGCCGTGCAGCGCGGCGACATGGCGGACCTGCGCGACGAGCTGGGCGACCTGCTGCTGCAGGTGGTCTTCCACGCGCGCATGGCCGAAGAGGCCGGCCATTTCGCCTTCGCCGACGTGGTGGACGCCATCAGCGAAAAAATGCTGCGCCGCCATCCGCACGTTTTCGGCGACGCCACGGTGGCAGACGCCGACGCGCAAACCCTGGCGTGGGAGGAGCACAAGCGGGCCGAGCGCCAGGCGCGCGGCGACACCGACACCAGCGCCCTGGCGGGCATCGCCCGCGGTCTTCCGGAATGGCAGCGTGCGGTCAAGCTGCAGAAGCGTGCCGCCACCGTTGGTTTCGACTGGCCCGGCCCGGCGCCGGTGATTGCCAAGCTGCACGAGGAAATCGAGGAAGTGCGCGTGGAGTTCGACGCCGTGGCCGCCGGCGATGGCGCCGCCCGCGAACGGCTGGAGGACGAACTGGGCGACGTGCTGTTCGTGGTGGCCAACCTCACGCGCCACGGCAAGGTGGATTTCGGCGCGGCGCTGCGCCGTGCCAACCAGAAGTTCGAGCGCCGTTTCCGCAGGATGGAAGCGCTGGCGGCGGCCGAAGGTACCCCCCTGGCGGGCCAGTCGCTCGATGCCCAGGACGCTTACTGGAACCGTGCCAAGGCCGAGGAAAAGGCCGGCTGATGCCGGCCGCCGCGCCGCGCTAGAATCGCCGCATTGCCGCCGGAGACGACCCATGAGCCAGCGTTTCGCCACGTTCCAGGCGTTCTATCCGTTCTACCTGGCCGAACACTCCAACCGCACCTGCCGCCGCCTGCATTTCGTCGGTAGCTGCGTGGTGCTGGGCTTCGTGGCCGCGGCCCTGTTTTCACTCAACGCCTGGTGGCTGCTGGCGGCGCTGGTGAGCGGCTATGGCTTCGCCTGGGTCGGCCACTTCTTCTTCGAACACAACAAGCCCGCCACCTTCAAGTACCCGCTGTATTCCTTCGCGGGCGACTGGGTCATGTTCAAGGACATGTTGACCGGCAAGATCCCGCTCTGACGCAGCTTGAGGAAAACGTACCTGGTACATTTTCCTTACGCTGCCTCAGTCGAGGAACAGCAGGAAGGCGGCGACGATGATCAGCGCGAAGGCGGCGACGTGGTTCCACTTGATCTGTTCGCCCAGGTACCAGATCGAGAAGACCGCAAACACCGACAGGGTCAGGATTTCCTGGATGCCCTTGAGCTGCGGCGCCGTGTAGACCGCGTGGCCCATCCGGTTGGCCGGCACCTGCAGGCAGTATTCGAAGAACGCGATGCCCCAGCTGGCGAAGATGACGATCCATATCGGACTGGTCTTGAACTTCAGGTGCCCGTACCAGGCGAACGTCATGAAGACGTTGGAAGCCAGCAGCAGCAGGATAGGGGTGAGGTAGGCGCTGAGCGTCGGCATGGCGGCAGGGTCGGGGTGGTCGGGATCCGACAGCCTAGCCGTGACGCGGCCTTGCCGCTGGCTTCACGCTGGAATCACCGGGGCCGGGGTGTAATCTTCACAAAGCTGAAGACACCTTCTTCACATCTGGAGCATCCCATGCGACGCGACGACCCGGCCGGCCTGATCCTCGTGGTGGAGGACAACCGCAATCTTTCCGAAATGGTGGGCGAGTACCTGGAATCCAAGGGCTTCGGCGTGGACTATGCCGGCGACGGCATGGACGGCTACCGCCTGGCCGCGGACAACAGCTACGACGTGATCGTCCTGGACCTGATGCTGCCGCGGCTGGACGGGCTGGAAGTCTGCCGCCGCCTGCGCAACGAGGCCAAGAAGTCCACGCCGGTGCTGATGCTGACCGCGCGCGACACCCTCAACGACAAGGTGAACGGCCTGGAGGCCGGCGCCGACGATTACCTGGTGAAGCCCTTCGCCATCCAGGAGCTGGAAGCGCGCGTGCGCGCCCTGATCCGTCGCGACCGCCGCCAGGTCAGCGCCGAAGTGCTCAAGGTGGCCGACCTGGTGCTTGACACCGCCAGCCTGCGCGTCACCCGCGCCGGCACCGAGATCGCCCTGTCGCCGATCGGGCTGCGCCTGCTGACCATTCTGATGCGCGAATCGCCGCGCGTGGTCACCCGCCGCGACATCGAGCGCGAGATCTGGGGCGACGGCCTGCCCGACTCGGACACGTTGCGCAGCCACCTCTACAACCTGCGCAAGGCCGTTGATCGTCCGTTCGACCGCCCGCTGCTGCACACCGTGCAGACCGCGGGTTATCGCATCGCCGACCTCGACACACCGCCCGCCGGCTGAGCGGCGTGGTGATGTCGAACGCGCGCACCGGCCTGCGCCGGAAGATCTGGGTCGCCTTCATCCTGCAGGCGGCGGCAATCAGTTTCGCCGCCGTGCTGGGCGTTTACGGCGCCTCTGCCGTGCTCAAGCACGTGCTCATCCAGCAGGCGCTACAGGAAGAGGCCGGGCACTACTGGGAGCGACTCAAGGCCGACAGCCAGGCCCAGGTGCCCGACACCTACAACATGACCGGCTACCTGATACCGGCGGGCGGCAGCAATGAAGTGCTGCCCGAACCGCTGCGCATGCTCAGTCCCGGCTTCCACAGCCTTTCGCGCGCCGAGGGCGGTTCGCTTGTGCTGGTGGAACGTGACGCCAACGGCCACTACCTCTACCTGCTGTTCAAGCAGGAGCAGGTGGACAGCCTGGCTTTCTGGTTTGGCGTGACGCCCCTGGCGATCGTGCTGGTGGTGATCTACATCATTGCCTGGAGCACCTACCGCACCTCCAAACGCGCCGTGTCTCCGGTGATCTGGCTGGCGGGGCAGGTGCAGCGCTGGGACCCCAAGATGCCCGAATCCAGCGCGCTGCGGCCCGAGAACCTGCCTTTGGACGTCGAAGGCGAGACCCTGGTGCTGGCCTCGTCGCTGCACGATTTCGCCAGCCGTATCGAAAGCTTCGTCGAGCGCGAGCGCGACTTCACCCGCGACGCCTCGCACGAACTGCGCACGCCCCTGACCGTGATCCGGGTGGCGGGCGACATGATGGCCGGCGACGAATCGCTCAGCCCGATGTCGCGCCGCGCGCTGACGCGCATCCAGGGCGCGGGCCGCGACATGGAAGCGTTGATCGAAGCCTTCCTGATCCTGGCCCGGGAAGGCGACACCGGCCTGCCCGACGATGACTTCGACGTGGGCGACGTGATCGAGGAAGAAGTGGAGAAGGCCCGCGTGCTGCTGGCCGGCAAGCCGGTGGAACTGTCGTTCGACCGGCAGGCCGACTTCCAGCTCCATGCTCCCGCGCGCGTGCTTTCGGTGCTGCTGAGCAACCTGCTGCGCAACGCCTGCCATTACACCGACGAAGGCCAGGTCAAAGTGACGGTGCGGCGCGGCAGTATCGACGTTGCCGACACCGGTGTGGGCATGAGCGCGGACGAACTCGCCCGCGTGTTCGAGCCCTTCTATCGCGCCGGCGACCGCAAGAAGGACGGCCAGGGTATCGGCCTTTCGATCGTGCAGCGGCTGTCGCAGCGCTATGGTTGGCCGGTCACGCTGCGCAGTGAACCGGGGCGCGGCACCACGGCCACCATCAGTTTCCCGTCGCTGCCCCCATCGGCCTGAACGGCACCACCACGTGGGTGCCGCGTCTACGGCGTCGCGTCAACCCGATGCGGCGTCGCACGTTATCGTTTCTGATGATCCCGTTTATCCCATGGAGTTCTGATGTCCCGACCTGAGAAAAAGCCCCGTGCGCTTCGCCGGCTCCTGGCCCTGGTGGTCCTGGTCGCGGCGGTGGCGGTCGGCTGGTGGCTGTGGTCGGGTCGCACGCAGGACGCCACCGGCGGTTTCCGGACCGGCGGGGTGGAACGCGGCGACGTGCGGGTGGTCATATCGGCTACCGGCACCCTGCGCGCCACCACCACCGTGGCCGTGGGCTCGCAGGTGTCGGGCCAGGTGCTGTCGGTGGCCGTGGACTTCAACGACCGCGTGACCAGGGACCAGGCCATCGCGATGCTCGACCCGGCTCCGTTCCAGACGCGGCTCAAGCAGGCGCAGGCCGACCTGGCCAGCGCGCGCGCCTCGGTGAACGAAGCCCAGGCCACCCAGCGCAACGCGGAGGCCGACTACGCACGCAAGAGCGACCTGCTGGCGCGCCAGCTGATTGCCCGCAGCGACGCCGACCTGGCCCTGGCCGCGCGCGAACAGGCACGCGCCCGCGTGGCCTCGGCCCAGGCTTCGGTGCAGCAGCGGCAGGCCGGCGTGGACAACGCCGAGCTCGACGTCGCCTACACCGTCATCCGCTCGCCGGTGGACGGCGTGATCCTGCTGCGCGCGGTGGAACCCGGCCAGACCGTGGCGGCCAGCTTCCAGACGCCGGTGCTGTTCCAGATCGCCGAGGATCTGGCGCAGATGCAGATCGACCTGAGCATCGATGAAGCCGACGTCGGCCAGATCAAGGAAGGCCTGCCGGTGTCGTTTACGGTGGACGCGTTCCCCGACCGCCAGTTCGTCGGTGAAGTGAAGCAGGTGCGGCTCTCGGCCACTTCCAACGCCAACGTCATCAGCTACCCGGTGGTGGTGCAGGTGGACAATGCCGACCTGAGCCTGCTGCCGGGCATGACCGCCAGCGCCGAGATCGTGGTCAGCCGCCGCGACGGCGTGCTGCGGGTGCCCAACGCCGCGCTGCGATTCACGCCCCCGGGTGAAGAGGCCGCTGCGGCGGCGGGCGGCGGCGCTGGTCGCGGGGGCCTGATGCAGGACCTGCCGCGCGTGGCCGATTCGCTGCAGCTCGACGCCGCCCAGCGCGCTGCGTTCGACGCTGCGCTGGAGGGCGTGCGCGAGCGCGCGGCGGCGCGCATGGCGGGCCGTGCGCCCGCCAACCCGGCCGGTGGCTGGGGTGGCCGCGGTGGCCAGGGTGCGGCGCCCGCGGGCGGGCCTTCGCCCGAAGCGATGCGCCAGCGCATGGCCGAGGCGATGCAGCGCAGTTTCGCCGAGTTCCGCGGCAGCCTCGCGCCGGCCCAGCAGGCCACTTGGGATGCCGAACTGCGTGCGCTGTCCACCGCGCGCCGCGGCACGGTGTGGAAACTGGTGGACGGCAAGCCGCAGTCGGTCACGGTGCGCCTGGGCGCGTCGGACGGCACGGTGACCGAAGTCGGCGGCGACATCGCCGAGGGCGAGCAGGTGATCACCGGCGCCGAGCGCCCGGCGGCATGAGCAGCCCGGGCTCGCCGGGCGACGTCCCGGTCATCGAGATCGTTGGCCTGAACAAGGTCTACGCCGCCGGCACGCCCGCCGAAGTGGTGGCGCTGCGCGGAACCAACCTGCGGGTGGAGCGGGGCGAATTCCTGGCCATCATGGGCGCTTCGGGTTCGGGCAAATCCACGCTGATGAACATGATCGGCTGCCTGGACCAGCCCACGTCCGGCACCTACCGCTGCGACGGCGTGGACGTGGCCACGCTCGACGCCACCGGCCGGGCGAAGCTGCGCCTGGAGAAGATCGGTTTCGTTTTCCAGGGCTTCAACCTGCTCTCTCGCCAGACCGCGCTGGAGAACGTGATGATGCCGCTGGTGTACTCGGGCATCCCGGTGGCGGAGCGTGAACCTCGGGCGCGCGCCGCGCTGGCCGAAGTCGGCCTGGCCGAGCGCGCGGGGCATCGACCGAGCGAACTGTCCGGCGGCCCGCAGCAGCGCGTGGCCATCGCCCCCGCGCTGATCAATAAGCCCCCGCTGCTGCTGGCCGCCGCGCCCCCCGGCGCGCGGGACTCGCGCACCAGCGAGGAAATCA
>NZ_JAIBFH010000352.1 GCF_019459675.1 Arenimonas sp. | reverse complement strand
GGTGGGGGGGGGGGGGGGCCGCCGGGGCCCGGGGTGGGCGGGTGCGGTGGATTCGCTTTTTGGGTAACTCTGCTGGGGGGGGTTGGGGGCGCGCGCCCCGCGGGGAGGCCTTCTTCCGCAAGGTGATGCAGATCCACCGCTGGCTGGCGGCCGACGCCGTCGGCAAGCAGATCGTCGGCGCATCCACGGTGGCCCTGGTGTTTTTCTGCCTGTCGGGCCTTTACCTGCGCTGGCCGCGCAAGGCCTGGCGCTGGCGCAGCTGGCTGGTGCTGCATTGGCGGCTGACGGGCCGGGGTTTCCTGCGCCAGCTGCACGTGATTATCGGCACGTGGCTGGTGCTGGCCTACCTGCTGATGGCCGTCACCGGGCTGACGTGGTCCTACCCGGCGTTCCGCACTGCACTGCAGGACCTGGCCGGCATGCCGGCGCCGGCCATCGGCGGTGGGCCGCGCGGCGCGGCCAGCGGCTCGGGCAGCGCGGCGCCCGAAGCGCCCCGTGTCGACGTGGGCGCTGCCTTTGCCGCCTTCCATGCCAACGTGCCGTCGTTTTCACGGGTGACGCTGCGTCTGCCGGCGGCGCCGGGCCAAGCGCTGGAGCTGAGCTATCTCGACAGCGATCCCGAGCACGAGCGCGCCAGCCATCGTCTGGTGCTGGATGCCGCCAGCCTGGCGGTGACCGCCCACGAACGCCATGACCAAAAGCCGGTGGGCCAGCGCCTGGTGGCGAGCCTGTTCCCGCTGCACAGCGGCAGCTACTTCGGGTGGCCGGGCCTGCTGCTGTTCTGCCTGGCCAGCCTGGCGATGCCTCTGTTCACCGTTACCGGCTGGCAGCTGTACCTGGACCGGCGGGCGAAAAACAAACGCCGGCGCAATGCGCCGGCGCGTGCCTGATGCCCAAGCTGCGGCGCCCACTCAGCCCGCCGACAGCTGCTCCACGGCGGCCACGGTCGCGAACCGGTCGGCGATCTGCTTGAGCAGGGCCAGGCGGTTGTCGCGCACGCTGGTGTCGTCGGCCATCACCATCACGTCTCGGAAGAACGCGTCCACCGGCAGCTGCAGCGCGGCCAGGCGCTTGAGCGTGCCGACGTAATCGCGCTGCGCCAGCAGCGGGTCGGTGTCGGCCAGCGCCGACACCAGTTCATCGTGCAGGCGGATCTCGGCCGGATCGGACAGCTTGGCGGCGTCCACGGCGGCCGGGATCGGGTCTTCGACCTTCTTGAGGATGTTGCGGATGCGCTTGTTGGCCGCGGCCAGCGACGCCGCTTCGCGCAGGCGCGCGAATTCGGCGATGGCCTTCAGGCGGCGGTCGAAGTCGAGCAACGACGGCGGGCGGACGTCGGCCACGGCCTCGAACTGCGTGCCCGGCACGTTCTGGTCGGCGTAGTAGCTGCGCAGGCGGTCGAGGATGAAGTCCTGCAGCTCGTTGACCTGCGCCAGGGTGACGCCGCCGACCGGCGGGATGGCTCCCGCCACTTCGACGCCCGAAGCGGCGGCGGCCTTCGCGGCGTGGTCGCGGCTGCGCTTTTCCACCAGGGTCATGTTGATCGCCACCCGGTCCAGCGCCGCATCAATCAGGCTGGGCAGGTCGAGGTCGAAGCCGGCTTCGATGATGGTGCGCGCCAGGCCCAGCGCGCTGCGGCGCAGGGCGAACGGGTCCTTGTTGCCGGTGGGCTTGAGGCCCGCGGCAAAGCCGCCGGCCAGCGTGTCCAGGCGCTCGGCAACGGCCAGCACCTGGCCCAGCGGGGACGGCGCGATGGCGTCACCGGCGAAGCGCGGCTGGTAGGCCTCGTCGATGGCGTTGGCCACGTCGGCCGGTTCGCCGGCCGCGGTGGCGTAGTAACGCCCGGCAATGCCCTGCAGTTCGGGGAATTCGCCGACCATGCGGCTCTGCAGGTCGGCCTTGGCCAGCTGCGCGGCGCGCTTGGCCAGCTCGGCGTCGGCGCCCACCTGCGGCGCGATAACGGCGGCCAGTGCGGCCACGCGGGTGGTCTTGTCGGCGTAGCTGCCCAGCTTCTGCTGGTAGGTAACGCCGGCCAGGCCCTGGGCCATCGACGCCAGGCCCTGCTTGAGGTCTTCGTCGTAGAAGAACTGCGCGTCGGCGAAGCGTGGGCGGATCACGCGCTCGTAGCCCTGGCGGATCTGCGCGGGGTCCTTGCTTTCGAGGTTGGCGACGCCGATGAACTTCTCGCTCAGCCTGCCGTCGGCATCCAGCACCGGGAAGAATTTCTGGTTGCTTTGCATCGTCGACACCAGCGCTTCGTGCGGCACGCGCAGGAAGCCGGGTTCGAAGCTGCACAGGATGGCCCTGGGCCATTCCACCAGGCAGTTCACTTCCTCAAGCAGGTCGTCGGGAATGCGTGCCGTCCCGCCGGCTTCGCGCGCGGCGGCCGTGATTTCGGTGCGCACGCGGTCACGCCGCTCGCGCGGGTTCACCAGCACGCAGGCCTCGCGCAGCGCCTGCAGGTACTCACCCGCGTCGTTGAGCCACACCGGCTTGGGGTGATGGAAGCGGTGGCCGCGGCTCATGCGGTCGGCCTTGAAGCCCAGCACTTCGCCCGGCGCCACGTCGCGACCGAACAGGATCACCAGCCAGTGCATCGGCCGCACGAAGCCGACTTCCCGGCTGCCCCAGCGCATCGGCTTGGGGATCGGCAGGCCTTTCACCGCTTCGTTGACGATTTCCGACAGCAGGTCGATGGTGCGCGCGCCCGGACGGTTGCTGCGCGCCACGAAGCGCATGCCCTTGGCGTCGGTGACGCGGTCGAGCTTTTCCCATTCGATGCCGTTCTTCTGCGCAAAGCCCAGCAGCGCCGGGGTTGGGTTGCGCTCCGCGTCCAGGCCGACGTTGGTGTACGGGCCCAGCACTTCGCTGTGCTGCTGCGGCTGCTGGGTGGACACGGCCGGCAGGTACACGGCCAGGCGGCGCGGCGAATACAGCGGCTGCGCCGGCAGTTCGCCGGGCACGTCGGGCAGGGTGATGCGTCGTGCCGCCAGCGCCTTGAGCACGCCGTCGTAGAAGGCCTGGGCCAGTTCGGGCAGCGCCTTGGGCGGCAGCTCCTCGGTGCCGATCTCGATCAGCAGGGGCAGGTGGTCAGCCATTGGCGGGCTCCTTGGCGAGGGTGGACGCGTCGCGAAGGCCGGGGAAGCCCAGCTTCTCGCGCTGCGCGTAGTAGGCCTCGGCGCAGGCGCGCGACAGCGTGCGCACGCGCAGGATGTAGCGCTGGCGTTCTGTCACGGAAATGGCGCGGCGCGCATCAAGCAGGTTGAACGAGTGGCTGGCCTTGCAGACCTGTTCGTAGGCCGGCAGCGGCAGGCCCAGCTCGACCAGCTTCAGCGCTTCGGCTTCGCAGGCGTCGAAGCGGTGGAACAGCTCGGCCACGTCGGCGTGTTCGAAGTTGTAGGTGCTCTGTTCGACTTCGTTCTGGTGGTAGACGTCGCGGTAGGTCACGTCGCCCTGCGGGCCGCGGGTCCAGACCAGGTCGAAGACGTTGTCCACGTCCTGCAGGTACATGCAAAGACGCTCCAGCCCATAGGTGATTTCGCCCGTGACCGGCTTGCACTCCAGGCCGCCGGCTTGCTGGAAGTAGGTGAACTGCGTGACTTCCATGCCGTTGAGCCAGACTTCCCAGCCCAGGCCCCAGGCGCCGAGCGTGGGCGATTCCCAGTTGTCCTCGACGAAGCGCAGGTCGTGCACCAGCGGGTCGATGCCCAGCACCTTCAGCGAGCCGATGTAGAGGTCGAGGATGTCGTCGGGGTTGGGCTTGAGCACCACCTGGTACTGGTAGTAGCGCTGCAGGCGGTTGGGGTTTTCGCCGTAGCGGCCGTCGGTGGGGCGGCGGCAGGGCTGCACATAGGCGGGGCGGCACGGGGCGGGGGGCCCGGCGCGGCCGGAGTGTGGCCGGGGGGTGGGGGGCGGCGCCCCCGC
>NZ_JAIBFH010000219.1 GCF_019459675.1 Arenimonas sp. | reverse complement strand
GGGTTGAGCAGCGAGACCGGGGCACCCGGCGTGGCGTTGATTTCCTCGGCGTACACCAAGGGCGCGCCGGGGACGGCGTCGAGTTCGACGCCCTGGGCGATCGGGGCGACGAAGCCAGTCGGCGCGAACATATCGCCCGACGCGATGGGGGTAGAGCCCACGGGCACGGTGCCAGTGATGGTGTTGGTCGCTGGATCGATGATGTAGGTCACGTTGGCGGATGCGCCTGCGACATAGAGCTTCGACCCGTCGGGCGTAATGGAGACGCCGTCCGTACGGTTAGAGGGCGTTGGGATGGTCGCGACAACGGCATCCGTTGCAACATCCACCACCAGCACGCCGCCGCCATTCCACCTGCTCAGATACACCACCGAGCCATCAGCACTGAATGCGGCGTCGGAATTGCTGGCGGTGCCGGGGACAGAGGTCGTTGTTCCCGTGTTCAGATCGATCACGCCCACCTGGCCGGCGAAGAAGCTCGAGGTGTACGCCTTGCTGCCATCGGGCGAGATGGAGACGTGCCAAGGGTTGTTGGTCTGGACATAGCTGCCCACGATCGCGTGGGTCGCCGTGTCGATGATGCGCACGAGATTCGCGCTTTGGTCGGCGACCAGCACCTGCGAGCCGTCCGGCATGACGTCCAGGTACCACGCGCTGCTGAAGCCGCCGATGGTCGCGGTCACCGTATTGGTCGCGGCCTCGATGACAGAAACCGATGCGCTGCTGGAGTTTACGATGTAAGCCTCGCTACCGTCGGGCGTAACCACGGCGCCAATAGGCGCAGCGCCAACCGCGACCGTCGCGATGACCGTGTTGGTGCTGGTGTCGATGACACTGACGCTGGCGCTGCCGCGATTGGTAACGTAAGCCCGGCTACCGTCCGGCGACACGGCGACGCCCCACGGCTGGCCGCCGACGGGAATCGTGGCGATCACGGTCTGCGTGGCGTCATCGATGACCGAGACGTTGTTCGAACCGGCGTTGGGGACGTACGCATAGGGCTGAGCGGCGGCGTGAGTGGCGCCAATCAGCAGTGCAATGGTCAAGACAAAACGCATGGATATCCCCCTGTGGGACGATTAAGAGGCGCGAGTCTGCGCGCTGCGCCATGAAGTGTCCATGACGTGTGAGACAAGTGCAGCCCGCGTCGTCCGTTTCCGGGATTCCGTCGTACAAAAGAAAAAGCGGGCCGAAGCCCGCTTTCTCGGATCGTGCAAAGTGCAGCGGGGGCTTACAGGCCCTCGCCCTCCTCGACGGCCTTCATCGACAGGCGGATGCGGCCCTGCTTGTCGACTTCCAGCACCTTGACCTTGACCACGTCGCCTTCCTTGAGCTTGTCGGAAACCTTCTCGACGCGCTCGTTGGAGATCTGCGACACGTGCACCAGGCCGTCCTTGCCCGGGGCGATGGTGACGAACGCACCGAAGTCCATGATCTTGGCGACCTTGCCTTCGTAGATGCGACCCGGCTCCACGTCGGACGTGATCGACTCGATGCGCTCCTTGGCGGCCTGCGCAGCGGCGGCGTTCACCGACGCGATGACGATGGTGCCGTCGTCCTGGATGTCGATCTGGGTGCCGGTTTCCTTGGTGATGGCCTGGATGACCGAGCCACCCTTGCCGATCACTTCGCGGATCTTGTCCGGGTGGATCTTCATGGTCAGCAGGCGCGGGGCGTACTCGGACATCTCCGTGCGGGAGGTCGAGATGACCTTGGCCATTTCGCCGAGGATGAACAGGCGGCCCTGCTTGGCCTGGGCCAGCGCGACCTTCATGATCTCTTCGGTGATGCCGTCGATCTTGATGTCCATCTGCAGGGCGGAGATGCCGCCCTCGGTGCCCGCGACCTTGAAGTCCATGTCGCCGAGGTGATCTTCGTCACCCAGGATGTCGGACAGCACGGCGAAGTCGCTGCCTTCCTTGATCAGGCCCATGGCGATGCCGGCGACCGGCGCCTTGATCGGCACGCCCGCGTCCATCAGCGCCAGCGACGAGCCGCAAACCGAGGCCATCGACGACGAGCCATTCGACTCGGTGATTTCCGAGACCACGCGGATGGTGTACGGGAACGATTCCATGGTCGGCATCACGGCCTGGACGCCGCGGCGGGCAAGGCGGCCGTGGCCGATCTCGCGACGCTTCGGGCCCATCATGCGGCCGGCTTCGCCCACCGAATACGGGGGGAAGTTGTAGTGGAACAGGAAGTGGTCCTTCGACTCGCCTTCGACGGCGTCGATGACCTGGCCGTCGCGCGCGGTGCCCAACGTGGTGACCACGATGGCCTGCGTTTCGCCGCGGGTGAACAGCGCCGAGCCGTGGGTGCGCGGCAGGATGCCGGTCTTCACGGTGATCGGGCGGACGGTGGAAAGGTCGCGGCCGTCGATGCGGGTCTTGGTCTTGAGCACCGAGTCACGCATGGTGGAGTACTCGAACTCGCCGAATTCCTTGAACAGGTCGGCGGCGTTCCAGCCGTTGGCTTCGATCTGCGGGGCCAGCGAAGCGATGACTTCCTTCTTCACCGCCGAGATGGCTTCCTTGCGCTCGAGCTTGTCGCGCACCTGGAAGGCGGCTTCCAGCTTGTTGCCGATGGCGGCCTTGAGCGCGTCGATCGGGGCCTGCGCCTTTTCCGGCGCGGTCCAGGACCAATGCTTCACGCCCACTTCGGCAACCAGTTCGTTGATGGCGTTGATGACGACCTGCAGCTGCTGGTGGCCGAACATCACGGCGCCCAGCATCACGTCCTCGGACAGTTCCTTGGCTTCGGACTCCACCATCAGCACGGCGCCAGCGGTACCGGCGACCACGAGTTCCAGGTCGGAGGTCTTGAGTTCGGTCACGGTCGGGTTGAGCAGGTACTGGCCGTTGGCGTAGCCGACCTTGGCCGCGCCGATCGGGCCCGCGAACGGGATGCCCGACAGGGCCAGCGCGGCGGACGCGCCGATCAGGGCCGGGATGTCGCCGTGGATTTCCGGGTTCATCGACATCACGGTGGCGATGACCTG
>NZ_JAIBFH010000306.1 GCF_019459675.1 Arenimonas sp. | reverse complement strand
AAGCAGCTGGCCGACCTGGATGTCGCGGTGCTCGAGCAGCTGGTTGCCGGCTCGATAGCCGCCGTGAAGCGCCGGTACGGATGACGTCCGGCATCGGGACTGAAGTCCCTCCCACAGGGGCGGGTGGCGTCACCAATCGGTGGGGCGGTAGTCCTTGAGGAACTGGCCCCAGGCGTGATGACCGGTGTTGAAGCCGTCGATGATCGGGTCGACGATGCGCGCGGCGCCGTCGACGATGTCCAGCGGCGGATGGAAGCGCTCTTCCTTGGTCTTGCGCGCCGCGATCTCCACCGGGTCTTCGTCGGTGATCCAGCCGGTGTCCACGGCGTTCATGTGGATGCCGTCGCCGTGGTAATCGGCGGCCGAAGTGCGCGTCATCATGTTCAGCGCGGCCTTGGCCATGTTGGTGTGCGGGTGGCGCGTGGTCTTGAAGTTGCGGTAGAACTGACCCTCCATCGCCGACACGTTGACGATGTGCTTGTCGCGCTCGGGCGTGCGCAGCATCAGCGGCTTCAGGCGCGCGTTGATGATGAAGGGCGCCACGGCGTTCACCAGCTGAACCTCCAGCAGTTCCACCGCCGGCACTTCGTGCAGCAGCAGGCGCCAGGAGTTGCGGCCGCGCAGATCCACCTGCTGCAGGTCCTGGTCCAGGCGACCTTCCGGGAACAGGTGCTTCTGGCCCAGCAGCTCCTCGGCCAGCAGCGGCACCTGCGACAGCTCCGCCGCGCGCGTGATGCCGGGCGCGGCGAGGCCGCTCACCAGGGTCTGTCCACCCGGCAGGATGTCGCCGGCGCGCACGCCTTCGTAGCTGCCCAGCAGCTTGCGCACGTGCTCGGGCATGTCGCCGTGGGCGGCGGTTTCACCGGCCATCATGTGCGAATAGAACTCCGGCGGACGGCGCACCGTCTGGCAGGCGTTGTTGACGATGAAGTCCAGCCGGTCGCGCGTTTCCACCAGCTGCTGGCAGAAGGCTTCCACGCTGGGCGTGTGGCGCAGGTCCAGGCCGAACACTTCCAGGCGGTGACCCCACTCGCCGAAGTCAGGCTCTTCCGCATAGCGCGCGGCCGAGTCGCGCGGGAAGCGCGTGGTGACGATCAGCGACGCGCCGGCGCGCAGCAGCTTCAGGCCGGCCTGGTAGCCGATCTTGACGCGGCCGCCGGTCAGCAGCGCCACGCGCCCGGTGAGGTCGGCGGTTTCGGTGCGCTTGTGGAAATTGAACTCGCCGCAGGCCGGGCACATCTGGTCGTAGAAGTGGTGGATGCGCCGGTACTTTTCCTTGCACACGTAGCAGTGCTGCAGCTCAATGGACTCGCGCGCGGGCTCGTCGGTGATCTGGTCCACCGGCGCCTGGGACGGCGGGAAATAGTTGGGCGTGGTGAATACCGGCTTGCGTCGCAGCTCGCGGATGCCGGTGGCGTTGAGCACCGCGTCGTCCTGCTGGTTCTTGTGCGCGACCTGTTCACGCCTGCGCTCGCGGCGCAGCTTGCGGTGGTGGATGGGGTCGGGGTTGTGGAAGCGGTGCACGGCGGCCTTCAGGCGCTTGCTGTCCTCCACGGGCAGGGTGTCGAGCAGCGCCTTGTCGGCGGCCACGGTTTCCAGAAGCTCGGCGGCGGCACGCAGGCGTTCGAGCAGCGAGTCGGCGCCGCTGCCGGCGTCGGAAGGGGGATTGGACATGGGTCGGGGTCTTTGGACGCGGTCAGGGCCGCAGGCGGCCATTGTCCCAGACACGGGGCAGCGGGGCGATTCCGGGCGAATTTCTGTCGCTTGCTATTTAATAGTGCACTATATACTCTGCCGGCATGACAAGCCCCCGCACCCCCGCCAACGCCCCGGCGCTGAGACTGCTGGACGACCAGCTCTGTTTCGCGCTGTATTCGACCGGGCTGGCGATGGCCAAGGCCTACCGCAAGCCGCTGGCGGCGCTGGGCCTGACCTACCCGCAGTACCTGGTGATGCTGGTGCTGTGGGCCGGCGACGACCTGACGGTGTCCGAAATCGGCGAGCGCCTGTTCCTGGATTCGGCCACCTTGACGCCGCTGCTGAAGCGGCTTGAAACGGCCGGCCTGGTCACACGCACCCGCGCGCGCCGGGACGAACGCCAGGTGGTGATTGCGCTGTCGCCCGCGGGCCGCGCCCTGAAGGCCAAGGTGCCCAAGCTGCAGCACGGCATCTTCTGCGCAACGGGCTGCAACGCCGATGAACTGCTTGCCACCAAGACCCAGCTCGAAACCCTGCGCGCCAACCTGCTTGCGCAGGCATGAAGCGCGCGTCCCCGCCACAACCCCCCTGCCACAGGAGATCCACCATGTCGCTCGAAAAAGTCCTCTACCGCGCCACCGCCACCGCCACCGGTGGCCGCGACGGCCGCGCCACCTCGGCCGACGGCGCCATTGACCTCACGCTCAGCACCCCGCGCGAACTCGGCGGCGCCGGCGGCGCCGGCACCAATCCCGAGCAGATGTTCGCCGCCGGCTATTCGGCCTGCTTCATCGGCGCCCTGAAGGTTGTCGCCGGCAAGGCGAACATCGCCCTGCCTGCCGAAACGTCGATCACCGGCGTCGTAGGCATCGGTCCGATCCCGGCCGGCTTTGGCATCGAAGTCGAGCTGAAAGTGTCGATCCCCGGGCTTGATCGCGCGCAGGCGGAGCAGCTGGTGGAAGCGGCGCACAAGGTCTGCCCGTACTCCAACGCCACGCGTGGCAACGTCGACGTCACCCTGACCATCGTCTGACGCCTGCGGGGCGGCGCAGACCGGGCTCAGGCCCGGGGAATGTGCCCCAGGCGCAGCTTCTGGCGGCGGCCGCCCCGACCCAGGCGCAAATAGCCGCCGCCCGCCACCACGCCCGGGCCCGCCCGCGTGGCCAGGATGAACTCCGCGCGCGGGCTGACCGGCCCGAACCGGAAGCGGCCTTCGTGGTCGGACGTCACCACCTCCAGCGGCGTGTCGGTGGGCACCGCCACAAACTCCTCGGGCCCCCGGCCCGGGTGCAGCTCCACCCGCAGCCCGGGCAGCGGGCGGCCCGAGGCCGAGTCCACCACCACGCCGCTGACCACCGTGCGCTGATGGTGCCGGCGCCACGCCGCCATGGCGATGGCGAACAGGAAGAGGGCGACGACCAGGGCGTTGGACATGCGGCGATTGCAGCACTCCGCCGGGCGAAAGGAAAGTCTTGCCCGGGCGCGTCTCGCCCACGGGACGGTTCAGGCGTTCTGCACGATCACCGCCTGCGGGCTGCAGGTGTCCTGCGGTTAATGCGGTGGCGCCTACAGTGGTTCCCATTGCGCCAATCGGCGCATCGCCAAAGGAGCCAGCAAATGGACAACATCCCCACCGGAACATGGATCGTGGTTGCAGACGGTGCAGGTGCACGCGTGTTCACCAACATCGGCGACGAAAAGAAGCTGACCCTGCGCCAGGACGACCTGCTGTCCCAGGACGACGCCGACGGCGGCCCGGGCAAGGTGCCGAAGGAACAGTCCGACGCCGACCTGGGCGAAGCGGCCTTTTCACACCAGCTGGCCCATCGCCTCAATGCCGCCGCGCTCAAGAACCAGTTCGCGCACTTGGTGCTGATCGCCGACCCGCAGTCGCTGGGCCGCATCCGCCCCCTGCTGCACAAAGAAACCCAGTCGCGGCTGTTGCGTGAGCTGGGCAAGACCATGACCAATGCTCCGCTGGAAGATATCCAGCGCTCGCTGGCCTGACCGGCTGAAACAAAAAAGGGGGCCGCGTCCTGCG
>NZ_JAIBFH010000272.1 GCF_019459675.1 Arenimonas sp. | reverse complement strand
GTTGCGCTGCCGGGTTGTGCGAACCTCACAACGATACCTGGCCAGACGGATGCCACCGCACAGGCACAGGGCTGCCTGTGGGATCCGTCCCAGCAATACCGTGATCTGACTCCGGAAGAGAAGTACGTCAACGTGTTCGGTCGTGCCAGTTTTGCCTTCGGTGAAGGTGGCGAGATCTATACCGAAATTGGTTACTCGAAGAAGGAAACGATCTTCAGCAATACGCCCTCCGGGGCGGCGGGCACTTGGGGCTTCCCCGGTGGCGTGGTAACCGCAAACAGCGGCTCAAAGGCCACCGTGCTTGGCCCGGACCATCCCGACAATCCCATTCCCGGGCAGGCGTCCAGGCTGCGCTATTCGGCGTGGGACGTGGGCCCACGCGTCACCAACAACACCAACGAGTTCAACCGCTTCCTGGTGGGCGTAAAAGGCAACTGGGGTGAATGGAGCTACGACACCGCTTACCTGCATTCGGCTACCGATCTCGTCAACAAGCGCACCGGATTTCTGCGCTACAGCGCCGTGCAGTGCGCCCTGGCTGACCCGAACTGCGCAGGCGGCGTGTGGCGTATCGGTGACAATGCCAACCTCAATTCGCAGGCTCTGTACGATTACATCTCTCCGACCATCAGCGCCCGTGCAAAGTCCGGCTTGGACATGTTCGACTTCACGGTCTCTCGCAGTCTCATGGACCTCAAGGGCGGCCCGCTCGGACTGGCGGTCGGTACCGAATGGCGCAAGACCAGCAATAGCCTGACTCCACAGACCTATACCGACGAGGGTGACATCATCGGCTTGGGCTACTCGGCCTATGATGGCACCCAAAACGTGTACGCCGGCTACGTCGAGCTGTCTGCACCTGTGCTGGAACAGCTGGAACTGTCGGCGGCTATGCGTTACGACAAATACGAAAGCGGTGAAGGAAAGGCTACGCCAAAGCTTGGCGTGAAGTGGACCCCGGCCGACTGGATCGCCCTGCGCGCCAGCTATGCCGAAGGGTTCCGCGCACCGAACCCCGCCGAGAACGGCGACGGCGGCCTGGCTGCATTTTCCAATGCGTCCGACCCGGTGCGCTGCCTCATCGACCCCGCCAACGAATGCACGGCCCGGACGGTGGCCATCATTACCCGTCCGAACAAGGACCTGAAGCCGGAAGAGTCCAAGAGTTATTCGCTGGGCGTCGTGCTGCAGCCTACCTCCAGCACCTCCCTGACCGTCGACGCTTGGCAGATCAAGCGCACCAACGAGATTGCTCAAGGCAGCACCAATGCAGCCATCCGCGCAGGCAATGTGCTGCGTGACATTAACAACATCGGTGGCGTTGCCAACAGCGGCAGCATTCTCGCGGTCAACACGGCGTATGTGAACGCCAATTCCTCGCGTGTCCGCGGTATCGACACCGACGTGCGCCAAACCTTCGACATCGGTCCTGGCCAACTGGAGATGGATCTGCAATGGAGCCATGTACTGAAGTTCGAACGGACCGAGGGTGGTGAGACTGTTGACTACGCTGGCACACACGGTAACTGCGATGTGACCAACTGCATCGGCACGCCGAAGGACAAGGTCAACTTCGGCACCACCTGGCGGCAGGGAGCATGGAGCGTCAGCGGTATCGCCAACTACATCGGCAAAATGGACAACATCGACAAGCGTGGCGGCGACTACCAAGCCTTCTATGAAGACGGAACGCCGGTGGAAAAGATTTCCTCTTTCACCACCGTCGACCTGTCTGGCCGTTGGAATGTGACCGACGCCTTTGAGCTCAATGCCTCGGTGGCAAACGTATTCGACCGCATCGCCCCGCTCGACCCGACCACCTACGGTGCGGTGAACTACAACCCGATGCACTTCTCCGGTGCGCTGGGCCGTTACTTCACTGTCGGGGTCAAGTACACCTTCGAATGAGGCAAGCGCATTTGGGGAACAAGGAGCCCGGGCAGTGCCCGGGCTTTTTGTTTGGGTCGCGGCACGCGCGTAAATCGCGGACAAAAAAAAGCCCCGCATCGCTGCGAGGCTTTTTCTCGAATCTTGGCGCCCGAAGTTGGACTCGAACCAACGACCCCCTGATTAACAGTCAAGTGCTCTAACCGGCTGAGCTATTCGGGCGGAGCTCGGTATTTTACCCAGCTAGTGCCCCCGGTCAAGCACCACGGCCGGTCAAGTGGCCGGTGGGCAGGGTTCAGGGCGCCTGCTGGCCTCGATGCGGGCGCGGCCGCCGTTGTTGACGATGATCTTCCTTGACAGCGCTCCGTCGCGCCCGCACAGCTTCAGCGTGGCGTTTTGTCCCGCCGACCGGCCGTCAGCCCGGAAACCCAGGTTGCTGCGCCCGGGACTACCCAGAAGGCGCTGTCCGCGGAAATCGCCGGTGTCCATGACGCGCATCACCGGTTCATCGCCGTCGCGCAGGCCGTTGGCGTTCTCGTCCACCCAGGACATCAGCCCGAGGCCCCATTCGCTCGTTCTCAGGCAGCTATGGGCGTCGGTGGTCGGGCAAATGCCGGTGGATCGCCTGCGCATCACCGCTTCCGACCGCGCGTGGTTGAGCAGGCCCAGCACCTGGTTGCTTGCGCCGGCGGCGAGGCTGCGTTGGGTAAGGTCGGTGAAAACGGGCGCTGCCAAGGCCGCCAGCGTGGCGCAGACCGCCATGCAGACAAGCATTTCGACCATGCTGACCCCTGATTCGCGCATGACGCTCTCCCGCTGGATCCGTTCGCAGCGTGGCGATTTGCAGCGCCCGGCGGCATCAGCCATCGCCCCGTCGGGCACTGGGTGTTCACGGGAAAGACGGGTCGGAAGTGTAAAATCGGGGCACTTTTTCGAAGGCTGAACCCTTGACCGATCGCTTCCAGCTAGTCGCGCCCTACCAGCCCGCCGGCGAGCAGCCGCAGGCGATCGCGCGCCTGATCGACGGCTTCGATGCGGGCCTGGCGCAGCAGACGCTGCTGGGCGTCACCGGCTCGGGCAAGACCTACACCGTCGCCAACGTCATCGCGGCGGTGCAGAAGCCGACCCTGGTGCTGGCCCCGAACAAGACGCTGGCGGCCCAGCTTTACGGCGAGTTCAAGTCGTTTTTCCCGCACAACTCGGTGGAATACTTCGTCAGCTACTACGATTACTACCAGCCCGAGGCCTACATCCCCAGCACCGACACCTTCATCGAGAAGGACAGCAACATCAACGAGCACATCGAGCAGATGCGCCTGTCGGCAACCAAGGCCCTGCTGGAGCGGCGTGACTCGATCGTGGTGGCCAGCGTGTCGGCCATCTACGGCCTGGGTGACCCGAACGAGTATTTCCGCATGGTGCTGCACCTGGTGAAGGGCGACCGCATCGACCAGCGCGAGCTGATCCGGCGCCTCACCGAGATGCAGTACAAGCGCAACGACACCGAACTGGTACGCGGTGCCTTCCGCGTGCGCGGCGAGATCATCGACGTGCACCCGGCCGAGTCCGAGATCGAGGCGCTGCGGATAGAGCTGTTCGACGGCGAAATCGAGACCGTGGCCCTGTTCGACCCCCTGACGGGCCACGTGGCGCGCAAACTGCAGCGCTACACGCTGTACCCGAAGTCGCACTACGTCACCACCCGGCGGACCGTGCTCGACGCCATCGAAACCATCAAGGTGGAGTTCGCCGCCCGGATGGAAGAGCTGTACAAGGCCAACAAGCTGGTGGAAGCGCAGCGGCTGCAGCAGCGCACCATGTACGACCTGGAAATGATGGCCGAAGTGGGCTTTTGTTCCGGCATCGAAAACTACAGCCGCCACCTCACCGGCCAGATGCCCGGCGAGCCGCCGCCCTGCCTGTTCGACTACCTGCCGCCCGACGCGCTGCTGGTGATAGACGAATCCCACGTCACCATCCCGCAGCTGGGTGCGATGTACAAAGGCGACCGTTCGCGCAAGGAAACCCTGGTGCAGTTCGGTTTCCGGTTGCCCTCGGCGCTGGACAACCGCCCGCTGAAGTTCGAGGAATGGGAGCGCCGCGCGCCGCGCAGCATCTACGTGTCGGCCACGCCCGGCAAGTACGAGCTGGAAAAATCCGGCGACAACATCGTCGAGCTGCTGGTGCGCCCCACCGGCCTGATCGATCCGGAAGTGGAGATCCGCCCGGTCGGTACCCAGGTGGACGACGTGCTGTCGGAGATCTACGAGCGCGTGAAGCTGGGCGACCGCGTGCTGATCACCACGCTCACCAAGAAGATGGCCGAAAACCTCACCGACTACCTGGCCGAACACGACGTAAAGGTGCGCTACCTGCACAGCGACGTGGACACGGTGGAGCGCGTGGAAATCATCCGCGACCTGCGCCTGGGCGTGTTCGACGTGCTGGTGGGCATCAACCTGCTGCGCGAAGGCCTGG
Source organism: Arenimonas sp. (assembly GCF_019459675.1). Lineage (GTDB taxonomy): Bacteria > Pseudomonadota > Gammaproteobacteria > Xanthomonadales > Xanthomonadaceae > Arenimonas. Next base: position 9,736 of record NZ_JAIBFH010000272.1, on the reverse strand, counting down.
ACATGCCCGAGGTTTCGCTGGTGGCGATCCTGGACGCCGACAAAGAGGGCTTCCTGCGCTCGACCGGTTCGCTGATCCAGACCATCGGCCGCGCCGCCCGCAACGTGCGGGGCAAGGCCATCCTGTACGCCGACCGCATCACCAATTCGATGAAGGCGGCGATAGACGAAACCGACCGCCGCCGCCAGCGCCAGGTGGAGTACAACCTCGAGCACGGCATCACGCCCACCAGCATCAAGCGGGCCGTGATGGACGTGATGGAGGGCGCGCGCACCGAGGCCCAGGACGCCAAGGCGGGCGACAAGCGCCGCAAGGTGGCGGAGGAGGGCACCGACTACTCCCTGCTCAACCCGGCCCAGCTGGCGGCCCGCCTCAAGCAGCTCGAAACCCGCATGCACCGCCATGCCCAGGACCTGGAGTTCGAGCAGGCCGCCAAGCTCCGCGACGAAATCCACCGCCTGCGCACCCAGGGACTGATGGCCTGACCGCGGTCCGGTTGCATTACTTCTGGCAGGGGGGTAGAAAGAAAGGGCCGGCGGATGGGGATCCGCCGCCCTCAACGTCCAACCCGGGGCCGGAGCGCCCAGGGTCATGGGCCTTTCTCAAGGGTGTCGGGGATGACCACCATGGGACTGCGCGGCACGCTTGCCGTGGCTTTTATCTTTTCCACCGGCCTGCTGACCGGCATGGCCGGCCCGAGCTCGGAGGCGGCGGCTGGCAGCTTGCCGCTGGCCGGGGCGTCCGACGCGCCAGCCGCCGAGCCAGGCCTGATCGATCGCTTCAAGCGTAAGGCCTGTGAAATCAGCCTGGCCACGAAGCATGCCGACCGTGTTGGAGCCCAGGAGCGCGGCGGCCACTGCAATCGCTAGTCCGGGTTGCGCCCTCGCCAGAGCGCGGGGCTTGGCCTGCCCAAGTCACCGGGGTATACTTCCGTCCCCTCGGGGGCGATTAGCTCAGCGGTAGAGCATTACCTTGACATGGTAGGGGTCACAGGTTCGAACCCTGTATCGCCCACCATCCAGATCAGGCACCCGGTGCCCGTCGGATGGACTCGAAGGGATTCAAGTACGGAAAACGACGAAAAACCGCGCTGGCAGCAGGGCGGTTTTTTTGTGCCCGTCGTTTTCGTTCAGGGTACCGGCATCCGGTGCGCGCGCAGCCGCTCGTACACCGGGCGGCAGGCCTCGGCCACCGCGGCGAACTCACCGGCCAGCGCACTTTCCCGGGCCCGCCAGGCTTCGAAGCCGGTGGATTTCCAGACCGCGTCATACCAGTGCGGCGCCCAGATGCCGTCGCTGGCGCGCGGGCCGGACGGCCACGACAGCATCGCGTCGGAGAACTCAATGCCAAGCCGGCCACACAGCGCCCGCAGGTGTGCCTCGGGGGCACGCAGGAAATCGCCGGCATCGATCACCGGCGGGGCTTCGCCCAGGTGCTCGCACAGCAGGTCGAACAGCTCTCCCTGCTGCGGCAGGCCGATGTCCTCGGGTGTCACTTCGGCGCGCGACTTCAGGTAGGACGCCACCACCTCGGCCGGATCGCGGATCAGGAAGACGTTGCTGAGCTTGAACACCCACTGCGAGGCCATTTCCGGCAGCAGGTGGTGGCTCATGTGCTTCTGGTACCAGATCGGCTTGCCATCCGGCACCGGGCCGAGCAGCGTCCGGGTGACCCGGCGCCAGTCGGTTTCGCCGCTGGCGATGATGTCTTCGCGACCCGGATGCTCCAGGCCGGTCTCGGCCAGGTAGGCCGCGTAAAGGGGTTCGTCGCTCACGGTGCAGTCGGCGCGGTTCTCCCAGGCCCGCATCATCGCCGTGGAGATGTTGCGCGGGCTGCTCCACATGGCGATGCGCAGCGGCTTCATGCCAGCTGCTCCGCTGCGCGGACGGCCACGTCGCGTTCGACCAGGCCGCGGTAAAGCGCCTGCAGGCGCGCCACCATTGGTCCGGGCGTGCCGTCGCCGATCACGCGGCCGTCGATCATGCGCACCGGCGCCAGGCCGGCGAAGGTGCCGGTGGTGAAGGCCTCGTCGGCTGAATACACCTGGCTGAGGCTGAAGTTCTTTTCGAAGCAGTGGATGCCGGCTTCGCGGCAGGCGCGCAGCACGTTGGCGCGGGTGATGCCGCCCAGGCAGTAGTCGCCGGTGGACGTCCACACCTCGCCCCTGCGCACGATGAAGAAGTGCGTGGAGTTGCAGGTGGCCACGAAGCCGTGCGGGTCGAGCATCAGCGCCTCGTCGGCGCCGGCGGCGGTGGCCTGGATGCAGGCGGTGATGCAGTTGAGCTTGCTGTGGCTGTTGAGCTTGGGGTCCTGCACGTCGGGGTAGCCGCGGCGCACGTGCACCGTGAACAGGTCCAGGCCCCGCGCCAGCGTTTCGGGCTTGGCCATTTTGTGCTCGGGGATGATGACCACGGTGGCCGGCCCGATGGTGACGCGCGGGTCCTGGTAGGGCGTGCGCTTCACCCCGCGCGACACCATCAGGCGCAGGTGCACGCCGTCGCGCATGCCGTTGGCCGCCAGCGTGTCGTAGACCGCCCGGGTGAGCGCGCGGCGGTCCAGGCCGATGTCTAGCGCGATCGCCTTGGCCCCTTCGAACAGGCGGTCCAGGTGCTCGTCCAGGAACACCGGATGGCCGTCCACCACGCGCAGGCCCTCCCAGACGCCGTCGCCCAGCACGAAGCCGCTGTCGAACACCGAAACCGTGGCCTCGGCCCGTGCTTTCAGCGCGCCGTTCACCCATATCCGGATGTCGGCGTTGCGCGGGTCGTCGTGGAAGTCGTGGATGCTCTGTGCCATGTGCGAGTTCCGGGTGGATGTCGGCCCGAGTCTAGCCGGAAACGACTGAATTCATTGACTTTCAGCGGCTCCGGGCCTACCTTTGCGTCGTCAGAGGCTGAAAGAAGGTGGCCCCGGGAAACCGGCGCCCAGCGTGCGACATGAGCACTACCATCCTCCACTGATGGCACCCCCAGGTCCCGCATCCGCAACGGGCGCCTGGCGCTCTTTTTTTTGCCCGACACCCGCCAGCCCGTCCCGCCGCTTTCCACGCGCGGGCGCAACGAGAGCCCCATGATCAACATCACGCTTCCCGACGGCAGCCGCCGTCCGTTCGAACATCCCGTCAGCGTTGCCGACGTCGCGCTGTCCATCGGCCCGGGCCTGGCCAAGGCCGCCCTGGGCGGCAAGGTGGACGGCAGGCTGGTGGACGCCAGCTTCGTCATCGAAAACGACGCCGCGCTGGAAATCGTCACCGACAAGCATCCCGACGCGCTGGACGTGCTGCGCCACTCCACCGCCCACCTGCTGGCCCAGGCCGTGCAGCGGCTGTTCCCGGGCACCCAGGTCACCATCGGCCCGGTGATCGACAACGGCTTCTTCTACGACTTCGCCTCCGAGCGCCAGTTCACGCTCGAGGACCTGCCGGCCATCGAGGCCGAGATGCTCCGCATCGTCAAGGAAGCGCTGCCGGTCACCCGCAGCGTCAAGACGCGCGACGAAGCCGTGGCGTTCTTCCAGGGCATGGGCGAGCACTACAAGGCCGAGATCATCCAGTCGATCCCGGCCACCGAGGACCTGTCGCTGTATACCCAGGGCGAGTTCACCGACCTGTGCCGTGGCCCGCACGTGCCGGGCACCGACAAGCTGCGCGCGTTCAAGCTGATGAAGGGCGCGGGCGCCTACTGGGGCGGCGACCACAACAACCAGATGCTCAGCCGCATCTACGGCACCGCCTGGCTCAACGACAAGGACCTCAAGGCGCACCTCACGCAAATTGAGGAAGCCGAGAAGCGCGACCATCGCAAGATCGCCAAGCAGCTCGAGCTGTTCCACCTGCAGGAAGAGGCGCCGGGCCTGGTGTTCTGGCACCCCAAGGGCTGGCAGCTTTGGCAGGTGGTGGAGCAGTACATGCGCGGCGTCTACCGCGCGTCGGGTTACCAGGAAGTGCGCTGCCCGCAGATCCTCGACGTTTCCCTGTGGAAGAAGTCCGGCCACTGGGACAACTACAAGGAGAACATGTTCTTCACTGAGTCCGAGAAGCGCACCTACGCGCTCAAGCCGATGAACTGCCCGGGCCACGTGCAGGTGTTCAACCAGGGCCTGCACAGCTACCGCGACCTGCCGATCCGCTACGGCGAGTTCGGCGCCTGCCACCGCAACGAGCCTTCGGGCGCGCTGCACGGCATCCTGCGCGTGCGCGGCTTCACCCAGGACGACGGCCACATCTTCTGCACCCCCGACCAGGTCGAGGCCGAGGTCACCGACTTCCACCGCCAGGCGCTGAAGGTTTACCAGGACTTCGGCTTCCAGGACGTGCAGATCAAGATCGCCCTGCGCCCGGAATCGCGGCTGGGCGACGACGCCACCTGGGACAAGGCCGAGGCCGCCCTGCGCGCCGCGCTGTCGGCCTGCGGCGTGGCCTGGGAGGAGCTGCCGGGCGAGGGCGCCTTCTACGGCCCGAAGATCGAATACCACCTCAAGGACGCCATCGGCCGCACTTGGCAGCTGGGCACCATGCAGGTGGATTTCATGATGCCCGAGCGCCTGGGCGCCGAATACGTGGACGAAAGCTCCACCAAGCGGCATCCGGTGATGCTGCACCGCGCCATCGTGGGTTCGATGGAGCGTTTCCTCGGCATCCTGATCGAAAACCACGCCGGCGCCTTCCCGGCCTGGCTGTCCCCGGTGCAGGCGGTGGTGATGAATATCACCGACGCCCAGGCCGATTGGGTCGAATCGGTTAGGAAAACCCTTGTGAATCAAGGCTTCCGGGTCAAGGCCGATTTGCGGAACGAGAAGATCGGCTATAAGATCCGCGAGCACACGCTGCAAAAAGTCCCGTACCTGCTGGTGGTTGGCGACCGCGAGAAGGAAAATGGGATGATTGCGGTACGCACGCGGTCCGGGGAGGACCTGGGCTCGATGCCCGTCGAGGATTTCCTCGCCAAGCTGCGCGCGGAGAATGGCCCGGTCGCCTGATCACGGCGGCCGGATCGGTTTCAACTAAATAGGAACAAGCGAATCAATACTTCATCTACTGACAAAGGCAACCGAAAGAATCTCGAGATCCGCGTCCCGCGCGTGCGCGTGATCGGTCTCGACGGCGAAATGGTGGGCGTGCTGACGCGCGACGAAGCCATCGCGCTGGCCGAGGAATCGGGCGTAGACCTGGTTGAGATCCAGCCAACCGCGGATCCGCCGGTTTGCCGCATCATGGATTACGGCAAGTACAAGTTCGACCTGCAGAAGAAGGCCAACGCGGCCAAGAAGAAGCAGAAGATCGTCGAGATCAAGGAACTCAAGTTCCGCCCGACCACCGACGACGGCGACTACGTCATCAAGCTGCGCAACCTGCGCCGCTTCCTGGAAGAGGGCGACAAGGTCAAGGTCAACATCCGCTTCAAGGGCCGCGAGATGGCCCACCAGGAGCTGGGCATGGAAATGGCCAAGCGCATCGAGGCCGACCTGGCCGACGAAGTGGTGATCGAGCAGCGCCCGCGCCTGGAAGGCCGCCAGATGATCATGATGGTCGCCCCGAAGAAGAAATAAGGCGCCGCTACACAAAGCATTGGATTTGTTGCATAATTCGCGGCTCGCCGGGTTTCCGGCGGGCTCCCGGTGCGGCATCCGGGCCCAGGTCATCGGGCGAAGCCGTCATGGACCTGTCATGGTTTCCCCAAGGAAACCAGAGACTTACAAGCCGACACGGGCAGGACGGAAAGTGTGGCGCAAGCCACCGCCCAGGTCAGTAATAAACGAACCCAAGAAGGGACACCCATGGCCAAGAACAAGATCAAGACCCATCGCGCGGCCGCGAAGCGCTTCCGGAAGACCGCTTCCGGCAAGTTCAAGTGCGGCCACGCGAACCGTAGCCACATCCTCACCAAGAAGGCGACCAAGCGGAAGCGCAACCTGAGGCAGACCAACCATGTCTGCGCCTCGGATGCCGGCCGTCTGATGCGTCAATTGCCCTATCTCTGAGGAGGACTGAACCATGGCACGAGTCAAGCGTGGTGTAACGGCGCGCCGCCGGCACAAGAAAGTCATCAAGATGGCGAAGGGCTACTACAACGCCCGTCGCAAGGTCTTCCGCGTTGCCAAGCAGGCCGTCACCAAGGCCCTGCAGTACGCGTACATCGGTCGCAAGCAGAAGAAGCGTCAGTTCCGCAGCATCTGGATCGTCCGCATCAACGCGGCCGCCCGCATGCACGGCCTGAGCTACAGCCGCTTCATGAATGGCCTGTTGAAGGCGAACATCACCCTGGACCGCAAGGCCCTGGCTGACATCGCCATGCACGATCCCGTCGCTTTTGGCGCGATCGCAGAGCAGGCCAAGCGCGCTCTCGCGGCGTAAGGCCAAGCCCCGCGGCGGCATGCCGCCAGCGGGTGCGATCAAAGTGGGGAAGGGCGAGAGTCCTTCCCCATTTTCGTTTCAGGGCAATGCACACAAGTGGACCTGCGAATGACCGAGCTCGACACCCTCACCCGATCGGCCCTGGCCGACATCGACGCCGCCGCCAGCCTGGACGCGCTGGATGCCCTGCGCGTGTCGCTGCTGGGCAAGTCCGGCAGCATCACCGGCCAGCTCAAGCAGCTGGGCGCGATGGCGCCCGACCAGCGCAAGCTGGCCGGCGAGGCGGTTAACCGCGCCAAGGATGCCGTGGCCGAGGCCATCAACGCCCGCAAGGCAACGCTGGAAGACGCCGCGCTTGCCCAGCGCCTGGCCTCCGAGCGTGTTGACGTGTCGCTGCCTGGCCGCGGCGCCGAAGTGGGCAACCTGCACCCGGTGTCGCGCACGCTCGAACGCATCACCGATATCTTCGCGCGCCTGGGCTACCAGCTGGCCGACGGGCCGGAGATCGAAGACGACTTCCACAACTTCGAAGCCCTGAACTTCCCGCCGCACCATCCGGCGCGCGCGATGCACGACACCTTCTATTTCCCGCCCGATGCCCAGGGCGAGGCGCGCCTGCTGCGCACCCACACGTCGGGCGTGCAGGTTCGCTTCATGCAGCAGGCCGTGGCCGACAACAGCGGCCCGCCGCTGCGCATGATCGCCGCCGGCAAGGTTTACCGCAGCGACTCCGACCAGACCCACACGCCGATGTTCCACCAGGTGGAGGGTCTGCTGATTGACGAAACCTCCAGCTTCGCCGACCTCAAGGGCACGCTGGCCGAGTTCGTGCGCGCGTTCTTCGAGCGCGATTTCGAAATGCGCTTCCGCCCCAGCTATTTCCCGTTCACCGAGCCGTCGGCCGAAGTGGACATCGCCTGGCAGCAGCCCGACGGCAGCACGCGCTGGCTGGAAGTGCTGGGCTGCGGCATGGTCCATCCCAACGTGCTGCGCGCATGCGGCATCGATCCGGAAAAATACACGGGCTTCGCCTTCGGCCTTGGCGTGGAGCGCTTCGCGATGCTGCGCTACGGCGTCAACGACCTGCGCAGCTTCTTTGAAAATGACGCCCGCTTCCTGAGGCAGTTCGCATGAAGTTCCCCGAAAGCTGGCTGCGCGAGCACGTCACTGTTTCCGCCACGCGCGACGAACTGTCCGCGCGCCTCACCGCCATCGGCCTGGAAGTGGAAGATGCCCAGGTGCTGGGCGAAGGCCTGGACGGCGTCATCGTTGCCGAGATCGTGTCCTGCGCCAGGCATCCCGAAGCCGACCGCCTGCAGGTGTGCCAGGTGGCCATCGGTGGCGGCCAGAGCGTGCAGATCGTCTGCGGCGCGCCGAACGCGCGCCCGGGCCTGAAGGCACCGCTGGCCATGGTCGGCGCCACGCTGCCGGGCGGCATGGTGATCGGCGCGGCCAAGCTGCGCGGCGTGGATTCGCAGGGCATGCTGTGTTCGGCCAAGGAGCTGGGCATCGACGCCGACGCGTCGGGCCTGCTGGAGCTGCCGGCCGATGCGCCCGTGGGCTCGCCGATGGCCGCTTACCTTGGCCTGCCCGACGCCAGCTTCGAGCTCAAGCTCACGCCCAACCGCGCCGACTGCTTCAGCGTGCGCGGCGTGGCGTTCGACGTGGCGGCCGCGCTGTCGGCGCAGGTGAACGCGCTGGAAATCCCCGAAGCGGCGATCACCAGCCAGGCTTCGCTGGCGGTGGATCTGCACGCCGGCGCCGACTGCCCCCGCTACTGCGGGCGCGTGATCGAAGGCGTGGACGCCGCCGCGCGCTCGCCGCTGTGGCTGACCGAGCGACTCAAGCGCGCCGGCCTGCGCCCGATCAGCCCGCTGGTGGACATCACCAACTACGTGATGCTGGAACTGGGCCAGCCGATGCACGCCTTCGACGCCGACACGCTCCACGGCCCGGTGGGCGTGCGCCGCGGCCGCAAGGGCGAAACGCTCAAGCTGCTGGACGAACGCGACGTGGCGCTGGACGACGGCTTCCTGCTGATCACCGACGGCGATCGCCCGGTGGCGCTGGCCGGCGTGATGGGCGGCTGGGAAACCCGCGTCACCGACGCCACCACCCGTGTGTTCATGGAAAGCGCGCACTTCGCCCCGTCTGTCATCATCGGACGCGCGCGCCGCATCGGCCTGCACACCGACGCCTCGCACCGGTTCGAGCGCGGCGTGGACCCGCAGCTGCCGCGCTACGCGCTCGAGCGCGCCACCGCGCTGGTGCTGCAGGTGATGGGCGGCCGCGCCGGCGCCATCACCGAGGCCGCGCTGCCCGAACACCTGCCGCAGCCGCAGCCCGTGGCGCTGCGCCGCGCCCGCCTGGCGCGCGTGCTGGGCATCACCGTGGCCGACGCCGAGGTCGAGCGCATCCTGCGCGCGCTGGGCATGCAGGTTGCGGCCACGGCCGAAGGCTGGTCGGTGCTGCCGCCGACCCGCCGCTTCGACATCGCCATCGAAGAAGACCTGATCGAGGAAGTGGCCCGCATCCACGGCTATGACGCCATACCCACCACCACGCCGTCCGGGCAGATCCGCCTGGCCGCGCCCGTGGAGGGCAGGGTGGCCGACGCCGTGCTGCGCCGCCAGCTCACCGGCCGCGGCTACCTGGAAGCCATCAATTACGCCTTCGTGGACGGCGGCACCCTGGCCACCTGGCAGCTGCAGGCCGGCGCCGTGGCCCTGGCCAATCCGCTGAGCGGCGAGCTGGGCGTCATGCGCACGTCGCTGCTGCCCGGCCTGGTGGACGCGCTGGCGCGCAACCGCGCCCGCCAGCAGCCGCGCGTGCGGCTGTTCGAGCTGGGCCGGGTGTTCCAGCTGACCGAAGGCGCACCGCTGGAAACCCCGCGCATCGCCGCCGTGGCCTGCGGCCGCCAGGCCAGCGAACAGTGGAATGCCGACGACCGCGAAGTGGATTTCTTCGACCTCAAGGCCGACGTCGAGGCCCTGCTGGCCCTGGCCAACGCCACCGCCGAGTTCCGCCCCGACGCCAGCCCGTTCGGCCACCCGGGCCGCAGCGCCTCGGTCTGGCGCGACGGCCAGCGCATCGGCTGGGTCGGCCACCTGCATCCGGGCCTGGCCAAGGCCCTGGACCTGGACGGCGAGGTGGTGGGTTTCGAACTGGACCTGGCCCCGCTGGCCGAGCGGGCCGTGCCCCGGGCCAGCGAGCTGTCGCGCTACCCGTCCGTCCGCCGGGACATCGCGCTGGTCGTGCCGGAATCCACCCCCTGGGCGGCCCTGCGGGCCAGCCTGGAAGCCGCGCTCGGGCCCCTGCTGCGCGAGGTCCGGCTGTTCGACCGCTACGTTGGTCCGGGCCTAGACACCGGGTCAAAGAGTCTGG
>NZ_JAIBFH010000232.1 GCF_019459675.1 Arenimonas sp. | reverse complement strand
GACGCCGCGGCGGTGTGCCCGGTGACGACGCTCGCTCCCGGCGCCAGCACCACCTGCACCGGCACGCATACGATCACCCAGGCCGAGGTCAACGCCGGCACTGTGAACAACAGTGCGACCGCCAGCGGCACGCCGCCGGGTGGTGGCACCACGATGTCGCCGCCGGACACGACGAGCACGCCGATCGCCGCCGCGCCTTCGCTGACGATCGACAAGACCGCCGGCACGCCGAGCGGCGCGACCGCCGGCAGCACGATTGATTACACGTTCCTGGTGACCAACACGGGCAACGTGACGATCACCGGTATCGTCATCAATGACGCCAACCTCGACGCCGCGGCGGTTTGCCCGGTGACGACGCTGGCTCCCGGCGCCAGCACCACCTGCACGGGTACGCACACCATCACCCAGGCCGAGATCAACGCCGGCACCGTAGACAACAGCGCCACCGCCAGCGGCACGCCGCCGGTGGGTGGTCCGATCACGAGCCCGCCGGACACGACGAGCACGCCGATCACGGCCGCCCCGGCGCTGACCATCGACAAGACCGCCGGTACGCCGAACGGTTTTTCCCCCGGCAGCACGATCGGCTACACGTTCCTGGTCACCAACACCGGCAACGTGACCATCACCGGTATCGTTATCAATGACGCCAACCTCGACGCCGCGGCCGTGTGCCCGGTGACGACGCTCGCTCCGGGCGCCAGCACCACGTGCACCGGTACGCACACCATCACCCTGGCTGAAATAAACGCTGGCACCGTGAACAACACTGCGACCGCCACCGGCACGGCGCCGGGTGGTGGCGCGGTTACTAGCCCGCCTGACAGCACGAGTACGCCCCTCGCAGCCGTTCCGAGGCTGAGGATTGACAAGACGGCCGGTACGCCGTCGGGTGCCACGGTGGGAAGCACGGTCGCCTATACGTTCCTGGTCACCAACTCGGGCAACGTCACGATCACCGATATCGTGATCAACGACGTCAACCTCGACGCGCCGGCCGTATGCCCCGTGACGACGCTGCTGCCGGGCGGTGCCACCACCTGCACGGGCATGCACACCATCACCCAGGCCGAGGTCGACGCCGGCGTGGTCAACAACACCGCGACGGCCAGCGGCACCACGCCGGGTGGCGGCACGGCGACCAGCCCGCCAGATTCGACGAGCACGCCGATCGGTGCAGCGCCTGCGCCTTCGTTGACCATCGACAAGACCGCCGGCACGCCGTCGGGCCTAACCGTTGGCAGCACGATCGGCTATACGTTCCTGGTCACCAATACCGGCAACGTCACGCTCACCGGCATCGTCATCAACGACGTCAACCTTGACGCCCCGGCCGTGTGCCCGGTGACGACGCTGCTGCCGGGTGCCAGCACCACCTGCAACGGTACGCACACGATCACCCAGGCCGAGGTAGACGCCGGAAGGGTGAACAACAGTGCCACCGCGACCGGCACCACGCCGGTTGGCGGCAGCACGACGTCGCCGCCGGACACCACCAGCACGCCGATCGGGGCCAGTCCGTCGCTTACCATCGACAAGACGGCATCCGTGGCGACCTACGCCACGGTCGGACAGGTCATCGACTACGCCTACTTGGTGTCCAACACCGGCAACGTCACCATCACGGGCATCACGGTGATTGACGACCGCATTGCCTCAGTGTCCTGCCCGGCAACTACGCTGCAGCCTGGCTCGTCCATGACCTGCACTGCCCGTTACACCATCCAGGCCGCAGACTTGGCGGGCTCGCCCGGCAGCGTCACGAACATCGCCACGGCGAACGGCACGCCCACTGCCGGCACGCTGGTCCCGGCCGTGGACAGCGTGACCATCACCGAGCTGGCCGGCGAGATCATCGCCGTTGACGACGAAGGCACCGTGCCCGACGGCGGCGTGGGCGGCATCGCCGTTCCCAACGTGCTGGTGAACGACACGCTCAACGGTGCCCCGGCAACTCTGGGCACCGTCACCATCACCGTGCTCGCCACCAGCAGCCCGAACATCACGCTGGATCCGGCCACGGGCCAGGTGACGGTGGCGCCGGGTACGGCCGTGGGCACCTACACGGTCACCTATCGCATCTGCGAGATCGCCAATCCCACCAACTGCAGCGACGCCGTGGTCACGGTGGTGATCGCCGGCGTCGACATCGCCCCCATCGCTGTGGACGATGACTTCATCGGTGACGAGGGCATGCCGGTATCGGGCAGCGTGGTCGGCAACGATACGCCAGGCAACGGCAGCAGCAGCTACACGGTGCTGGCCCCGCCCACCAGCGGTACGGTGGTGATGAACCCGGACGGCAGCTTCATCTACACGCCTGCCCCTGGTTTCGTCGGCCCCGTCACCTTCCCGTACCAGGTGTGCGACGCGGACGGTGACTGCGCCACGGCGATCGTCACCATCAACGTGCGCCCGCTGCAGGGCAAGCTGGTGCTGCAGAAGTCGGTTGCCAAGCGTGATGTGAGCGCCGGTTCGCTGGTGTCGTACACCCTCACCGTCACCAACATCGGCCAGCTGCCGGTGGTGGCCGCCGACGTGGTGGACGTACCGCCGCCGGGCTTCGCATTCGTTCCGGGCAGCGAGACGATCCTGGACGCGGACAACCTGGCCATCACCACCGGCACCCGTCCGATCACCTTTACCGGTATCGACATCCCGGTGGGTGGCACCGCCACCATCACGTACCTGCTGCGCGCTGGCGCCGGCCTGGTCCCGGGTGAGTACGTCAACGAAGCAACGGTGTACCAGTTCGGCGTCGCGGTCAGCAATGCCGCTTCCGCCGCCGTGATCACCGGCGCGGGGCTCGACCCCGACTTCGAACAGACCCGTATCTGGGGCAAGGTGTTCGACGACCGCAACGGTGATGGCTGGCAGGACGAAGACGAGCGGGGCATCCCGGGCGTCCGCCTGGCCACGGTGGAGGGGCTGGTCAGCGAAACCGACGCCCAGGGCCGATTCCATATCGAAGGCCTGGTGGTTTCGAACCAGATGCGCGGGCAGAACTTCGTGGTCAAGGTCGACAAGAGCACGCTGCCTGAGGGCGCCGAGTTCACCACGGCCAATCCGCTGATGCGCCGCATCACCCCGGCCATTCCCACCCGGTTCGACTTCGGTGTTCGCATGCCGCCTTCGCCAAAGGCCAAGGGCGTGGTTGAGCTGGACCTGGGCATCGTGGTCTTCCAGCCGGGCAGCAGCGAGGTCAGCAGCCGCTACCGCGAAGTGCTGGCGCAGATGGTGACGCAGATCCGAGACCACGATGGCGGGGAAGTCAGCATCCAGACCATCGCCGGTGAAGAGGCCTTGGCGTTCGAGCGGGCGGTGGCGGTGCGCACCGAGCTGCTGGCGCTGCTGGGTGACATGCCGGCGGGCCAGCTGCAGGTGGACGTGCTGCAGGCCGACAAGACCCGCCTGCTGTCGGTGGGCGAGGGCGTCAGGCTCGGATCGGTCCTGTTCGACACCGATCGCGCCACGCTTCGCGCCGGCAGCGATCCACTGATCGATGCCATAGCGCGCGAAGTGGGCGACCCGGCCTGCGGCTGCGTGGTCACGCTCACGGGCCATGCCGATGTGCGCGGCGATGCGAGCTACAACAAGGCGCTGTCGCTGCGTCGCGTGGAAGCGGTTCGCCAGGCCATCGAGGCCAGGCTGACACCAGAGCAACGTGCCCGGCTGCGGGTGGAAACCGAAGGCGCCGCGGCGCCGGGAGCGGGCAAGTGAACCGGAATCGACGGGTAGTGAAGATGCGCATGAAGCTGCTGGACTACACCCTTGTCGGTCTCCTGGGCACGCTGCCCGTGGGCGCGATGGCCCAGGTGCCTGCGCCTGCCGCAGACGAGTCGAGGGTTTCCTGCGACGACAGCGGTTGCGATGACGGTGACGGGGCCGTGCTGCGGATCCGCAGCCGGGGCGAGGTGGACTCCAGCGCTGGCGACGCCAGCCAGCTGCAGTCCGATCGCCGCGTCGACGTCGAGCGCCTGCAGTCCGGGCGCACGCAGGTGCGCGGTCGTTTCGCGCTGGACCTGCCTGGGGGTGGTGTCCTGTGGGCCACCGAAGACCCCCAGCTCGCCTCGCCGAACCTGAATGTCCAGGCCAACCCGCTGGTGGAGTTCAGCAACGGTCGCATCAGTTCGCCCGTGCGCTTCATGAGCTACAGCAACTACCCGGCTTTTGCCGAACGCCACGAGCTGGTGATCTACCGCGGCACCGACGCCGACCTGGTGGCACCGCTGGCAACCCTGCCGATGCCGGCCGCCGCGGTAGGCGAGCTTGAATGGAATGGCGAACTGTCCGCGGACGTGCGCCTTCGCGAGGGCGACCAGCTGATTTACGTGCTGCGCGCGATTGCCAGCGACGGCAGCGTGGACGAGACCTATCCCAACACGCTCACCCTGGTGCGACCCGAGGACGTCAAGCGCAGCCAGCAGCAGATCGGCGCGCAGGCGGACGCTCGGTTCACTGGCATGGACGCCGAAGAGATCGCCGAGCGCCAGCTCACGGAATCCGTGTTCGGGCAGGGCAACCTGCGCCTGCAGAACATCCCCATCTACGGTTCGCGGGTGCGCATCCTTGGCGAGGAAATAGCGCCCGGCCAGGCGCTGCGCATCGACGGCCGGAGCTATCCGGTCGACCTGGAGCGCAGGTTCGCCGCCGAGTTCCTGCTGCCGGTGGGCAAGCACAGTTTCGCCATCGAAGTAGGCGACGGCGCACAGAAGTTCGAGCGCACGCTCGACGTCGACGTCACCGGTCGCTACCTGTTCGTGGTGGCGTTGGCTGACGTCACGGTGTCCGAGAACGCCATCAGCGGCGCAGTGGTGCCGGTGGGCGTGGACGATCGCTATGACGACCTGATCACCGAAGGCCGGCTGGCGCTCTACCTCAAGGGCAAGGTCAAGGGTCGCTACCTGGTGACGGCGCAGGCCGACACGCGCGAGAACGAGATCAGCGAACTGTTCGACGGCTTCCTGGAGCCGGATGCGCGCGACGTCTTCCGTCGCCTCGACCCGGACCAGTACTACCCCGTGTACGGTGACGACTCCACCACGTACCGCGACGCAGACACCCAGGGCCGCATGTACGTGCGCGTGGACTGGGACAAGAGCCAGGCCCTGTGGGGTAACTTCGTCACCGGATTCACCGGCACCGAGTATGGCCAGTACGCACGCAGCCTTTACGGCGGCGCAGTCAACTGGCGCAGTCGCGCCAGCACGCCGCTGGGCGAGGCGCGGCACACCGTGCGGGCCTTCGGTTCGGAGGCGCAGAGCGCGCCGGGCCACAGCGAGTTCCTCGGCACCGGCGGCAGCCTGTACTACTTGCGCCATACCGACCTGCTGCCCGGCTCGGACCAGGTGGTGCTGGAAGTGCGCGACCCGCTCACCGGCCGCGTCGAGACGCGCGTCAGCCTGGTGCGCGACGTTGACTACGAGATCGACGAGCTGCAGGGCCGCCTGATACTGACCCGCCCGCTGCTGCAGATCGTGCGCGACAACCTGCCTTCGATCATCCGTGACACCCCCTTGGACGGTTTCGACAACCGCCTGCTGGTGGACTACGAATACATCCCGGTCGGCTTCAGCGCCGACCAGGCCACCGTGGGCTTCAACGGCCGCACCTGGCTGGGCGACCACGTGGCCGTCGGCGGCACGTACGTGGACGAACAGCGGGCCGGCGAAGACTACCGGCTGGGCGCGCTCGACCTGACCCTGCAGGCTGGCCGCGGCACCTATCTCAAGCTTGAACAGGCCAGCAGCGAAGCCACGAGTGCGCCGGTGTTCTTCTCTGACAACGGCGGCCTGAGCTTCACCCGGCTCAATCCGATCGCCGGTTCGCGCGACGGTGAAGCCCGCAGCATCGAGGCGCGCGTAAACCTGCTGGAGCGTGGCATCACCGAGCGTGAGTGGACCCTGGGCGCCTGGTGGCGCGACGTGGATGCCGGTTTCTCGGTGGCGCGCCAGGACATAGGCCTGCCGATTGAGGAATACGGCGCCGAGTTCGCCGGGCAGGTTAACGATGACCTGCGCCTGACCGGCCGCTACAGCGACGCCAAACGCGGCACCGACGGTGTCGAGCAGGCGCAGCTGATGGCCGAATGGCGCCTGGCGGACTTCAACGAGCTCACCGGTGAACTGCGTTCGGTCACCGAGACCCGCGCCGGCGTTTCGGCCACCGGTTCGCTGGCGGCGGTGCGCTACAGCCATCGCATCGGTGAGTCTTTCGATCTGTACGGCGTTGGCCAAGTGACCCTGGGCGACGACGGCGGCGACTACGAAGGCAACGACGCCTTCACGCTTGGCGGCAAGTACCTGTTCGGCAATCTTTCCAGCGTTGGCGCGGAGCTGACCACGGGCGAGCGCGGCGACGCCGCCAGCGTCAATGCCGAGTACCGCTTGACCGACATGCACAGTGTGTACGGCAACTACACGCACTCCACCGACACCACCGCCGGCGACCCGCTGTACGGCGCGGCGCCCACCGGTCTGACCTTTGGCCAGCGCTGGCGTGTGTCGGAGCAGGTGAACCTGTTCAACGAAAGCCAGTTCCTGAAGGCACGCCAGGAAAGCGGCATCGCCCACACCTATGGCATGGACTTCTACCCGGGCCTGGGCTGGACGCTGGGCTTCACGCTGCAGCAGGCCGAGCTGGAATCGGCGCTGGGCCTGGTGGACCGCCGCGCGGTGAGCATCAGCGCCGGACGCACCGACCAGGACGTGAACTGGAGCAGCAAGCTCGAGTACCGCGAAGACACCGGCGTTGAAGAACGCACCCAGTGGGTTACCACCAACCGGCTCAACTGGCGCCTCAACGACGACTGGCGCATCGCCGGACGCTTCAACTACGGCGACACCGAAGACGCCGTCAATCCCGAGGCCGATGCTCGGTTCGTCGAAGGCAGCCTGGGCTTCGCCTATCGCCCCGCAGCCAACGACCGGCTGGCCCTGCTCGGCAAATACACCTACCTGTATGACCTGAGCAGCCTCGGCCAGGACACGTTGGCCGACTTTGACCAGCGCTCGCATATCTTCTCGCTCGAGGGCATCTACCGCCTGAACAAGCACTGGGAGCTGGCCGGCAAGGTTGCGCACCGCGAGGGCGAGGCCAGGCTGGCCCGCGCCATCGGCCCTTGGTTCGAAACCACGGCCGACTTCGCCGCCGTGCAGACCCGCTACAACCTGCTGGCGAAGTGGGATGCGCTGGCCGAGTACCGATGGCTGCGCGTGGTGGAGAACGACAGCGACCGTGCCGGCTGGCTGGTGGGCGTCGACCGCCATCTGGGCGACAACTTCCGCCTGGGAATTGGCTACAATTTCACCAGCTTCAGCGACAATTTGACGGTGCTGGACTACGACCAGAAGGGATGGTTCCTCAATGTCACGGGCACTTACTGACCGGACGAAGGCCTGCGCCAGCGCCGCGCTGGCCTGCCTGCTCGCTCTGTTCGCGCCCGTCGCGACCGCGCAGGTGCAGCGCACGCTGGTCAATCTCAGCTTCGAGCAGCCTGCGCTGGGCGCGGCGAGCTGCTTCAGGACCATTAGCGAATCCGTCGTCCCCGGCTGGTTCACCGACCACCCGGTGATCGCCACGCAAACGGTGACCTGCGACAACGCCAACATCCCGGGCGCGCCGGCCAGCGGCGCGGCGATGGAATTCTGGGCGAACAATTTCAACGCCACGCCAGCGCGCAGTGGCTCCCAGCTGGTGGAGCTCAATGCTTCGGCGGTGTCCCGCCTGTCGCAGACGGTGTGCCTGGTGAACGGCGAGCAGGTGAGCTGGGTGTTCAGCCATCGTGGCCGCGGCAGCGACACGGTCCAGGACGTCATGGAATACCTGGTCGGCGCCTCCCCGATCGTCCGGGTTGGCACCACCAACATCGGCAGTGGTGGCGTGTTGAGCACCAGCCTGGGCACGGCGGCGTCCCCCCCCGGCCCCCACCGCTGGGGCGGCGACAACGGCGCGGTGACCTACACCCGGGCCCCCCGG
>NZ_JAIBFH010000220.1 GCF_019459675.1 Arenimonas sp. | reverse complement strand
GCGGGGGGGCAGTATTGGGGGGTTTGAATTCAGGGGGGCGCCCTTGTCGGGTTTCCGGGGTATTTAAAAACCGCGGCCCGGAAACCCGGGCCGCGTGTTGGCTTTTCGCTGCGCAGGCGCTTACTTCACGCCGTGCATCAGCTTGTTGATCAGCGGCGCGGCCAGGAAGAACAGCACGGCGATCACGATCCCGATCAGGAACATGCTGTCGAACACGTTTGCGTACTGGGCCAGCGTGCCCGCTTCACCGCCGCCGGAGGCCTCGGCCGCCAGCAGGCCCGCGACGTAGTTGGCCATCGCGATCGACAGGAACCAGCCGCCCATCGCCAGCCCGGTTTCCTTGGGACGCGCCAGCTTGGTCACCATCGCCAGGCCGATCGGCGACAGGCACAGCTCGCCCATCGTGTGCACCAGGTAGGTGAGCGTCAGCCACACCCAGCTGATGCGGCCGGTCTCGTTGGCCATCTGCTCGATCGCGAACACCAGGATGTAGAAGCCGATCGCCGCGCCGGCCAGGCCGAAGGCGAACTTGCGCGGGATGGACGGATTCCAGTCCGCCTTGTCCAGCTTCACCCACATCGCCGCGAAGAACGGCGCCAGCAAGATGATGAACACCGGGTTCACCGACTGGAAGATGGTGAAGTGCAGCGTGGTGCCGAAGATCGTCGGCATGTCCACGAAGTCGCGGGCCAGGAAGTTCAGCGACGAACCGGCCTGCTCGAACAGGGCCCAGAACAGGATGTTGGCCGCGAACAGGATCAGCATGGCGATGTAGCGGTGCAGCTGCTGCTTTTCACCGCTGCGTACGCCGCTGGTGATGAAATACGCGGCCAGGCCGACCATCATCAGCACCAGCAGCATGCCCAGGATGCCGAGGTTGCGCAGCAGCATGCCGGTGATGCCGTCGGCGGCGAAGCGCTCGGCGAAGGCGTTCTGCCAGCCCATGTCCAGCAGGAAATACGCCGGCACCGCCAGCAGCAGCGCGCCCACGAACACCTTGGCCACGTTGCCCATGCCCTCGCGCCCGACGGGCGCGGTGCCCACGTGGCCCAGCCACGCCTTCAGCGCCTGGAACACCACCAGGCCCAGCAGCATGCCGGTGCCGGCAGCGAAGAAGCCCCAGCGATAGCCGTAGTTGGCGCCGATCCAGGCCGAGCAGACGATCGGGGCCACCAGGGCGCCGGCATTGATGCCCATGTAGAAGATGGTGAAGCCGGAGTCGCGACGGGCATCGCCCGGCGCGTACAGCTTGCCGACCAAGGTGGAGATGTTCGGCTTGAACAGGCCGTTGCCCACCACGATCACCGCCAGGCCCATGACGAAGGTCGTCAGGTCGGGCGCCATCAGCATGTAGCTGCCGATCGCCATCAACACGCCGCCCAACATGATCGAGCGCTGGTAGCCGAGGATGCGGTCGGCGACATAGCCGCCGAGGATGCCGGTCATGTAGACCAGCGAGGTGAAGCCGCCGTAGGTCACCGAGGCCTGCGCGTCCGCGCCCGGGCCCAGGTGGCTGAAGAACGCGGCCGCCACGTGCACCGCCAGCATGGCGCGCATGCCGTAATACATGAAGCGTTCCCAGAACTCGCTGCCGAACAGGTTCCACAGGGCCTTGGGATGGCCCAGGAACTCGCCGGCCGGCGGCGGGATGAATTCTTCTGGCTTGTTGCTGACGGCGCCGCTCATGCGGTCTCTCCCCTGGTGATTCTTGTGATTATGGTGCCGGCGTGCCGGGCCCCGGGGGCACTGAGGCCGAGCCGGAAGGCCGTGAAGGTGTACCGGTTTGCCCCCCGGGCGTCAAACGGCCCCGATTTTCGCCGGGGCCGTTCAGGCGGTGCTGAGGCGGGCGCGGCCTCAGCCGGCCGGCACGTACTCGTAGCTGGCGCCCACGCCCAGCGGGATGCCCAGGGCCCAGTAGCCCAGCAGGTAGGCGGTCCAGACCACCAGCAGAGTGACCGTGTAGGGCAGCATCAGGGCGATCAGGGTGCCGATGCCGCTGGACTTTACGTAGCGCTGGCAGAACACCACGATCAGCGGGAAGTAAGGCATCAGCGGCGTGATGATGTTGCTCGAGGAGTCGCCGACGCGATAGGCGGCCTGGGTGAGGTCGGGCGACACGCCCAGTTCCATCAGCATCGGCACCATGATCGCGCCGATCAATGCCCACTTCGCCGAGGCCGAGCCGATCAGCAGGTTCACGCAGGCCGTGAGCAGGATCATGCCCACCAAGGTCAGCTGGATCGGCATACCCAGCGCCCGAAGGCCGGTTGCGCCTTCAATGGCGAGCAGCGCGCCCAGGTTGGACTGCCCGAACGCATAGATGAACTGCGCGCAGAAGAATGCCATCACGATGTAGTAGCCCATGCCGCTCATGGCCTTGGCCATGCCCTGCACCACGTCGCGATGGGTCTTCACCGTGCCGGCGGCCACGCCGTAAACCACGCCCGGCACCAGGAAGAAGATGAAGATCAACGGCACGATCGAGCGCATCAGTGGCGCCGTGGCGACCAGGAGCGAGTTCCCGCCCTCGGGCACGTCCGCCGCCGGCGCACGCCAGGGCGAGGCTTCCGGAAACAGGCTCAGCGCGAACAGGGCGGCCGTGGCGGCCATCGCCAGCACCGCCATCAGCAGGCCCCGCCGTTCGGCCGCGGTGAGCGGATCGAGCGCCGGCATCTGCGCGGGGTCGCCGTCCACGGCCATGCTGCGCAGGCGCGGCTCGATCACGCGGTCGGTGAGGAACCAGCCCACCAGCACGATCAGCACCGTGGAGCTGGTGGTGAAGAAGTAGTTGTTCAGCGGACTGACCAGCACCGTGGGGTCGGTGAGCTGCGCCGCCGCCTGGCTCAGGCCCGACAGCAGCGGGTCGAGGCTTGAGGGCAGCACGGTGGCGGAGAATCCACCCGACACGCCGGCGAATGCCGCCGCGATGCCGGCCAGCGGATGCCGCCCCGCTGCATAGAAGATGACGCCGCCCAGTGGGATCACCAGCACGTAACCAGCGTCCACCGCGATGTGGCTGAAGATGCCCACGAATATCACTGCCGGCGTCAGCAGCCACTTCGGCGTCACCGCCAGCGCCGAGCGCAGGCTGGCGCTGATGAAGCCGGTGTGCTCGGCCACGCCCAGGCCCAACATGGCCACCAGCACCACGCCCAGGGGCGGGAACGAGACGAAGGTCGGCACCATCTGCGACATGAAAGCCGTGAAGCTGGCCCCCGACAGCAGGTTGTTCACCACGATCGGGCTGCCGTTGCGCGGGTCGATGGCTTCGAAAGTGATCCCCGACAACGCCCAGGAAACCACCCAAACGGCGAGCATCAGCAGCAGGAACAGCACGGCAGGATCGGGAAGCTTGTTGCCCACGCGCTCGACCACGTCGAGGGATCGGGCAACGAAGCCGCGCGGCGCGGCGGTGTCGGGGGTGGCCGGGGTCATGCGGGCTCCTGTCGAAATACTCGGATGCCCCGAATGCTAGCAGCGGTCCAGCCCCTTTGGCTCAATCTGGCTGCCCCAGCACCGTGCGCACCTCGAACAGCTCCGGGAAGAAGGTCAGCTCCAGGGCCTGCTTGAGGAAGCCCACGCCCGAGCTGCCGCCCGTGCCGCGCCGGAAGCCGATGATGCGCTCCACCGTTTTCATGTGCCGGAAGCGCCACAGCTGGAAGCTGACCTCCAGGTCCACCATCTGCTCGCAGGTGGCGTAGGCCTCCCAGTGCGTGTCGGTGTCCTCATAGATGGCCTTGAACACCGGGATCAGGCCCGGCTCGTGGGCGTGCGGCTGGGACCAGTCACGCTCCACGCAGCCGGCCGGGATGGCGTGGCCGCTGCGGTGGAGGTAGCGCAGGAACTCGTCGTACAGGCTGGGCGCCTGCAGCACCGCCTCCAGCTGGGCCTGGGCGGCGGGGTCGTGCGTGAAGACCTTCACCATCTCGGCGTTCTTGTTGCCCAGCAGGAACTCCATCAGCCGGTACTGCAGCGACTGGAAGCCCGAGGCCGGACCCAGGATGTCGCGGAACTGCAGGTAGTCGGCCGGCGTCAGCGTCTCGAGCACCGACCACTGCTCGGTCAGCTGGCGCAGCACCTGCTTCACCCGGGCCAGGATCTTCTGCATCGGGTCCAGCTGGTCGCGCTGCAGGCAGCTGATGGCGGCGCGCAGCTCGTGGATCACCAGCTTCATCCACAGCTCGGCCACGTGGTGCTGGACGATGAACAGCATCTCGTCGTGGTGGGGCGGGCTGGACAGCGGCTTCTGGGCCGAAAGCAGCGTGTCCAGCTGCAGGTAGCCGCCATAGGTGAGGCGGTCGCGCAGGTCGGTGGTGATGCCCTGTTCCAGGGCGCGTTGATTGGGGGGCTGGGTCATTGTGAGGGTTTCGTGAAAAGGCACAGGACAGGCCGCAGCCTACCCCATCCCCCGGGCCGGCGGTTTGTCACGCCGCCGCAACCGAGTCGGGCTAGAATCGCGCGCTTCGGGTGCACTCTTGCCGCCCGTGTCCAGGGGGATCCACCATGCGTAGTGCGCTTCGGGCGTCATCGTTGCTGCTTGTAATGTTTGCCGCGGGAGCGGCGTCGGCCCAGGTGTCCCTTACGGGACCGGCCTACACCCAGAACTTCGACAGCCTGTCGAACACCGCCGGTTCCACCACCAATTCCACGCTCCCGACGGGCTGGCTGCTGAACGAAACAGGCGGCGGCGCGCGTGACAACGAGCAGTACGCCGTGGACACCGGCGGCAGCAACTCCGGCGACACCTACAGCTACGGCGCGGCCGGCGCCACCGACCGGGCCCTGGGCGGCCTGCTCAGCGGCACGCTCAACCCCAGCTTCGGCGCCTGCTTCACCAACGACACCGGCGGCGAAATCACCGCGCTGGACATCGCCTACACCGGCGAGCAGTGGCGCCTGGGCACGGCCGCCCGCACCGATCGCATCGACTTCCAGTACAGCCTCGACGCCACCAGCCTGGTCACCGGCGCCTGGGTAGACGTGGACGCGCTGGACTTCACCACGCCCAACACCGCCACCGTCGGCGCCAAGGTCGGCAATGACGCCGCCAACCGCACCGCCCTGGCCAGCCAGATCACCGGCCTGGCGGTCGCCACCGGCGCCAACTTCTGCATCCGCTGGACCGACTTCAACGCCTCGGGCGCCGATGACGGCCTGGCCGTGGACGACTTCGCGCTGACCCCGACTTTCCTGCCTCCCAGCCCGGACATCAGCGTCGAGATTTCCGCCACGCCCAGCCCGGTCGCGGCCGGCGGCGTGGTCACGCTGCGCACGCGGTTTGCCAACAACAGTCCTGTGGCCAGCAGCACCTGGAACTATGCGCAGCAGCATCCCGCGGCGCTGACCTTCGCCGGCAACACTGGCTTCGAGGCCAACGTGGGGACCGCGGTTTCCTCCTGCACCACGCCCTCTGCGGCGGGCGCCGGCCTGACCTGCTTCAGCGCCGGCTCCTCTGCTAATTCCACCAACACCTTCCGAGCCGACTACACCGTCGCCGCGGATGCGGTCGGCCCGCTGGTCATCACGGGCAGCACCACGGGACCCGCCGAAGACGGTGAGCTGGACAACAACAGCGACCGCCTGGTGCTGACCCTGGTCGGCCAGGAAGCCGACCTCGTGCTTTCGCTGTCCGACAACGCCGACCCGGCCTCGCCCGGCGCCACGGTGGTCTACACCGCCGCCATCAGCAACGCCGGCCCCGGCGCCGCACTGGGCCTGCGCCTGAGCCTGCCGGTGCCGGCCAACACCACCTTCGTCAGCTCCAGCTTCAGCCCCGCCCTGTTCGACGCCTGCACCGTGGTCGCCGGCGTGCTCGAGTGCAGCGGCAGCTCCCTCGTGGCGCCCGGCACCTCGGGCAACGTGGTGATGACGGTCCAGGCCGGCGGCACCTTCGTTGGCAACCTCAGCACCACCGGCACGCTGTCTTCCGACGTGGTGGACAGCGCGCCGGGCAACAACACCGACACCGAAACCACGGCGGTCGAAGTGCCGACGCTGGCCATCCACGACCTGCAGGGCAGCGGCGAGCTTTCGCCGGTGGAAGGCTCGCTGGTGCAAACCGAAGGCATCGTCACCGCCGTGCGCAGCAACGGCTTCAACCTGCAGACCGCGCCGGGCGAAGAAGACGCCAACCCGGCCACGTCCCAGGGCATCCTGGTGTTCACCGGCGCCGCGCCGCCGGCCGCGGCGGCCGTGGGCAACCGCGTACGCGTCAGCGGCACGGTCATCGAGTTCCGCTCGTCCAGCAACCCGCACCAGGGCTTCGTGACCGAAATCACCTCGCCCTCGGTCAGCCTGGTCAGCAGCGGCAACGCGCTGCCGGCCCCGATCGAGATCACCGC
Source organism: Arenimonas sp. (assembly GCF_019459675.1). Lineage (GTDB taxonomy): Bacteria > Pseudomonadota > Gammaproteobacteria > Xanthomonadales > Xanthomonadaceae > Arenimonas. The sequence continues at coordinate 6,128 of NZ_JAIBFH010000220.1, read as the reverse complement.
GGCGCTGGCCAACCCGGCGGGCCCGGTCGAGGCGCTGGAGCGCCTGGAGGCCATGCGCGTGAGCATCGCCACTGCGGTGACCACCGGCCCCGGCGAAGGCTTCATCAATGAAAGCGAAGCCCTGTCCAGCGCCAATGGCGTGTTCTGGGCCGTGGTGGAAGGCGTCGCCCGTCCGTTCCGCGAACCCGGCGTGGGCGTGCGCGACATCACGCCCGGCATTCCGGTCAACACCCCGCGCTTCGACACCAACCCCGAGCGCATCCGCGTCCAGAGCACCGCGCAGGTCGGCGCACCCGTGATTGCGGTGGATGCCGGCGCCACGGTCACCGGACTGGTTGGCGTGCTGGACTACGGCTTCGGCGCCTACAACCTGCTGCCCGACCCCACCGCCCCGGTGGTCGTGACCGGCGGCGCGACGCCGACGGCGGTCGCCGACGCCACGGCGGCCGAGATAACCCTCGCCGGTTTCAACCTGCTGCGCTTCTACGACGACGTCAACGACGTCGGCGGCGACGTGCCGCTGTCCACGCTGGCGTTCGAGCGGCGCCTGCGCAAGACGGCCAACGCGATCTGCGAATACGTCAAGCTGCCCGACATCCTGGGCGCGGTGGAGGTCGAGAACCTCAACGCACTGCAGCGCCTGGCCGACGCCATCAACACCAATGTGCCGGGCACCTGCACGCGCAATCCGCAGTACGTGGCCTACCTGGAAGAAGGCAACGACGTCGGCAAGATCAACATCGGCTACCTGGTGAGCACGGCTGAAGTGTCCGCCGGCGTGCCGCGGGTCGGCGTGGTGGAGGTGATCCAGCACGGCAAGACCAGCGTGATCAACAACCCCAACGGCAGCACGTCCACCCTGCACGACCGGCCGCCGCTGGTGCTGCGCGCGGTGGTGAACGCCAGCAACGGCTCCAGCGTGCCGGTGACGGTGATCGGCAACCACCTGCTGTCGCTGATCGACATCAACTCGCTCGCCCCCGGCTCGAACGGCTACGCCACCACCGGCGACCGTCGTCGCGCCAAGCGCGGCCTGCAGGCACAGGACACTGCCGCGCTGATCCACCAGTACCAGCTGGCCAATCCTTCCGAGCGCATCGTGTTGCTGGGCGACTTCAACGCCTTCGAGTTCAGCGACGGCTACGTGGACCTGATGGGCATCATCACCGGCCGCGAGGCACCGGCCGACGCCGTGCTGGCGTATTTCGACAGCGCCATCACCACGCCGTTGACCAACATGACCGACACCTCGTTGCCGGCCGACCGCTACTCGTTCTCGTTCGAGGGCAGCGCGCAGTCGCTCGACCACATCGTGGTGAACCAGGCCGTGCTGGACGCCTTCGCCGGCGTGCGCATCGAACATGCCCGCATCAACGCCGACTTCGGCACCGACAACTTCGGTGACGACAGCGTGCCGCTGCGCGTGTCCGACCACGACCCGGTGGTGCTGTACCTGGGCGACGAAAGCTTCCTGACGTCCGATCTGTCGATCGGCGTGACCGCCGCGTCGTCCTCGACCGTCGCGGGCACGGCCACGTCGTTCCAGTCCTCGCTGGGCAACAGCGGCCCCGACGCGGCCAGCAGCGTGCTGGTTCGTTTCACCGCCAATGCCGAACTGGCGTCGGTGGCGGTGACCCCGCCGGCCGGCTTCGTCTGCGGCGCCCCGGTGGTCGGCGGCGGCCAGACGGTGGTCGAATGCGCCGCCGCGGAGCTGGCGGCCGGCAGCGTTGCGTTCGGGGTGGAGGCGGTGACGTCGCCGTTCCAGACCGGCGCGCTCACGCTGACCGCCACGGTGGAATCGCTCAGCACCGACCTCAACCCGGGCAACAACGTCGGCGCCGCCACGGTCACGCTGACCGCGCCCGTCGCCGACCTGCAGCTGCGCATGGTTGAAAAGCCGGCGGCGCAGGTGTTCGGGCGTGAAGCCACGGTGGGCCTGCAGGTCAGCAACCGCGGCCCGAACGCTTCGCAGACGCCGCAGTTGGCGGTGGTGATCGCGGCCGGATCGGCGGCGCTCACGGCCGAGCCGGCTTCGGGCTGGAACTGCCCCATCCTCGCGGCCACTTCGGCGCGCACCACCTTCCTGTGCTCGTTCACCGGCGCCTACGCCGACAATCGCAGCGACATCCTGCGGTTCAAGGTCAGGGCGGTGAAGTCCACCGTGGTGAACGTCTCGGCCACCGTGGCCAGCCCCACGGCTGACCCGGTGGGCTTGAACAACCAGGCCACGGCGCGCTTCACGGTGGGCTTGGGCAACTAAAGATACGCCAGCGTAGGTTGGCAACAGGGCGCGGCTTCGGCCGCGCCCTTTTTTATTGCGCGCCTGAGCTGTTCGGGGTCGGCTATGATCGAGGTCTCGCATCCCTGGGAGGGGACTCGATGTCAGTGGTTGCCAGCTTTGAAATTGAATACCTGCAGTACCTCGGTCCCGACGGTCGCCTGGTTCGCGAGGACCTGCCCGAATTTGCGCGCGACCGGCGCAACCTGGTCGAGCTTTTCAAACAGATGCTTTACGTCCGCACCTTCGACAGCAAGTCGGTGGCGCTGCAGCGCACCGGCAAGCTGGGCACCTACGCCAGCTGCCTGGGCCACGAGGCCACGCACATCGGCATCGGCAGCGCGATGCAGTACGACGACGTGTTCGCGCCGTCGTATCGTGAATACGGCGCGCAGATCGTCCGCGGCGTGAAGCCGCGCGAAATCCTGATGTACTGGGGCGGCGACGAGCGCGGCAACGACTTCTCCGGACCGCCGCACGACTATTCCTGGTGCGTGCCGATCGGCACCCAGTGCCTGCATGCCGCCGGCGCGGCGCTGGCGTTCAAGCTGCGCGGCGAGCCGCGGGTGGCGGTCAGCTGCGTCGGCGACGGCGGCAGCTCCAAGACCGACACCTACGCGGCCATCAATTCGGCCGGCGCCTACGCGCTGCCGTTCGTGCTGTGCATCATCAACAACCAGTGGGCGATCTCGGTGCCACGCAAGGCCCAGACCGGCGCCAAGACGCTGGCCCAGAAGGGCCTGGCCGGCGGGCTGGACTGCCTGCAGGTGGACGGCAACGACATCATCGCCGTGCGCGCCGCCATGGACCATGCCCTCAAGCGCGCCCGCAACGGCCACGGCGGCACGGTGCTTGAACTGGTCACCTACCGCCTTGCCGACCACACCACCGCCGACGACGCCCGCCGCTACCGCGACGACGCCGAGGTGAAGGAAGCCTGGGAGCGCGAGCCGATGTCGCGCCTGCGCACCTTCCTGATTTCCGAGGGCGTCTGGAGCGAAACCGAGGAAGCGGCCTGGAAGCTGGAGTGTGGAAAGCGGGTGGACGTGGAAGTGAACGCCTACCTTGAAACCAAGGTGCAGCCGGTTGAAGTGATGTTCGACTACCTCTACGCCGAGCTGCCCGCCGACCTGCAGTCCCAGCGCGCCGATTTGCTCAAGTGGGAGGGCCGCTGAATGGCCGCCATCACTTTGATCGAGGCCATCACCCAGGCCCTGGCCTGGGAGCTCAAGCACGACGACACCGTGCTGGTGCTGGGCGAGGACGTGGGCGTGAACGGCGGCGTATTCCGCGCCACCGCCGGCCTGCAGCAGCAGTTCGGCGACCAGCGCGTGCTGGACACGCCCCTGGATGAAACCACCATCGCCGGCCTGACGGTCGGCCTGGCCACCCAGGGCATGAAGCCGGTGGCCGAAGCGCAGTTCGACGGCTTCATGTACCCGATGATCGACCACATCGTCTGCCACGCGGCGCGCTTCCGCTACCGCACGCGCGGCCGCCTGACCTGCCCGATGGTGCTGCGCGTGCCCTGGGGCGGCGGCATCCGCGCACCCGAGCACCACAGCGAAGCCAACGAATCCATTTTCACCAACGTGCCCGGGCTGCGCGTGGTGATGCCGTCGTCGCCACAGCGCGCCTACGGCCTGCTGCTGGCCGCCATCCGCGATCCCGACCCGGTGATCTTCTTCGAGCCCAAGCGCATTTACCGCCAGTACAAGGAAGAGGTGCCCGACGACGGCGAGGCGCTGCCGCTGGACGTGTGCTTCGTGCTGCGCGACGGCAGCGACGTCACCCTGGTGACGTGGGGCGCCCAGGTGAAGGAAACCCTGGAGGCCGCTGAAGCGCTGGCCGCCGAGGGCATCAGCGCCGAAGTGATCGACGTGGCCACGCTCAAGCCGCTGGACTTCGATACCATCCGTGAATCGGTGGCCAAGACCGGCCGCTGCGTCATCGTGCACGAGGCCGCCAAGACCGCCGGTTTCGGCGCCGAAATCGCCGCCCGGCTGGCCGAAGAGTCCATGTACGACCTGGTGGCGCCGGTGGAACGCGTCACCGGTTACGACACCCACATCCCGCTGTTCCGGCTGGAGATGAAGTACCTGCCGAGCGTGGAGAAGATTGTCGCGGCCTGTCGCCGCGCCGCTGCTGCAGGAGGCTGAGTCCATGCACGCCAAGCTGAAAGCCGATTACCGCGCCAGGCACCGCAACCCGATCACCCTGGTCACTGGTGAGACCGCGATCACCGGCATCCGCGACCTGGAATGGCCCGAGTTCATCTGGGCCACCGATCCGCGCGGACGCAGCGGCTGGGTGCATCAGTCCTGCCTGCAGGAAAACGTCGCCATTCGCGACTATGACGCGCGCGAACTCGACGCCAACGCCGGCGACGAGGTGCGCCTGGTGGAGCTGCTGGGCGGCTGGTGGTGGGCTGAGAATCAAATCGGCGAACGCGGCTGGCTGCCCGAGCGCGTGCTCGCCATCGAACCAGGAATGAAATGAACCCATGAGCGAGAAAAAACTGTTCCTGCTGCCCGACCTGGGTGAAGGCCTGCCGGACGCCGAAATCGTCGAGTGGCTGGTGAAGGTCGGCGACGTGGTGCGGCTGGACGAGCCGCTGGTGTCGATGGAAACGGCCAAGGCCGTGGTCGAAGTGCCTTCGCCCTTCTCGGGCAAGGTGACGCGCCTGGCGGGCGCCGCCGGTGACGTGATCGAAACCGGTCACTGGCTGGCCGAGGTCGAGCTCGACCCCAGCCTGCCCCAGCGCGCCGACGCGCAGGACACAGGCCACTCGCACGGCCATGGCAACAAAGGCGCCGGGCAGCCCGTACCGAATGAGGAGCTGCGCGACGACGGCGACGCCGTCACCGTGCAGGCCTCCGACACCGGCGGTGAACTGCTGCGCGACGAGGGTGCGGCCCCGGACCAGGACGGCGATGCCGGCACCGTGGTCGGGGCGATGCAGAGCTCGAACGCCGTGCGCGTCGAACAGGCCGTGGCTATCGGCGGCGTCAAGGCGATGCCCGCCGTGCGCGCGCTTGCCCGGAAACTCAAAGTGGACTTGGCCCGGGTGGTGCCGAGCGGCGGCAACGGCGACGTTACGCTGGCCGACGTGAAGCGCGCGGCCGAATCAGGCCCCGCGCGCGCGCCTGCCGCCCCGCCCACCGTGGCCCGCAAGGCGGCGCCCATCGCGTCGCGTCCGGCGGCCCCGGCGCAGCGCGACGCCGACAGCAAGCTGGACGTGGACGACCCCATCCGGGGCGTGCGCCGCAACATGATCCGCACCATGTCGCAGGCCCATGCCGAGGTGGTGCCCACTTCGCTGATGGACGACGCCGACATCCACGCCTGGTCGCCGGGCGAAGACATCATGGCGCGGCTGATCCGTGCGCTGGGGGTTGCCGCGCAGGTCGTGCCTGCCCTGAACTCGTGGTTCAACGCCAAGGAGGGCACGCTGCGCCGTCACTCACGCGTGGACGTGGGCATTGCCATCGATTCCGCCGACGGCCTGTTCGTGGCCAACCTGCGCGGCGCCGAAAAACTCGACGCCTGGCAGATCCGCGGCGAACTCAACCGCATCCGCGACGGCGTCAAGGCCCGCAGCCTGCCGCCCGAAGACCTGCGCGACTACACGCTGATGCTGTCGAATTTCGGCGTGTTCGCCGGCAAGTACGCCACGCCCGTGGTGGTGCCGCCCTGCGTTTGCATCGTCGGGGCCGGCCGCCTTTACCACGCGGTGGTGCCGGTGCTGGGCGGGCTGGAGACGCACCGCCAGATGCCGATCTCGCTCACCTTCGACCACCGCGCCGCCACCGGCGGCCAAGCCCCGCCCCTCCAGCCCCCGCGGCGGGGG
>NZ_JAIBFH010000210.1 GCF_019459675.1 Arenimonas sp. | reverse complement strand
GACCAGGCGGTCCACCAGTAGAAGGACGTCATCGCGCGCCGGTGCTCGGCATCGGGCACGGTGTTGTTCTTCATCGCGTAGTTTTCGCGAAGCTCGGCCGTGGCGGGGTCGTTGCCCAGCAGGCTCTGGTAGTGCGCGGAGACGTTGGCGATGGCGATGGCGCGCTCGTCGTCGATCACCACCGAACCGGTCTTGGCGTCATAGGTGTTCGGACGCATCATCTGCTGCAGGCGGGCCGACAGCGCGGCCTGCTCGGGAGCCGCCAACGCTTCGTAGTTGGCCGCCTGGTGGTCGCGGCGCGCCCACTGGTCGAGGATGTCCACGGCCTCGCGGTGCAGCCAGTCCGCGGTCCAGTCCGGCGCCACGTAGCTGCCGTGGCCCCAGATCGAGCCCAGCTGCTGGCCGCCGGTGGACTGCCATACCTGGCGTCCCAGCTGGATGTCTGCGCGGGTGAAGACCACCTGGCCGCTGCGCGTGACGACCTGTTCGGGCATCGGCGGCATTTCCCGATGGATCTCGCCGCCGACCCACAGCAGGACGGAAAACGAGACGCCCAGCAAGATCGCGAGTGCGATCCACAGCTTGCGTGTACTGCTCATGACAACTCTCCGGTTTGGATGTCGCCATGCTCGGTCGGCTGGGGTGTCGGCGGCCCTGACTCAGGTCAAGCCTGGTTCAGTTTCTCAGCACCGGTTTCGCCAGCGCTTCCAGCGCGGCGCTGTCGAGCAGCTCGAGCTCGCGGCGGTCCACGCGCACCATGCCGTCTTCCTGCAGTCGCTTGAGCACCCGGCTGACTGTTTCCGGCGCCAGGCGCAGGTAGTTGGCGATGTCGGTGCGGGTCATGGTGAGGTGCAGCCGGGTGGGCGAAAAGCCGCGCCGCGCGTAGCGCCGCGACAGCGCCACCAGGAAGGCCGCCATGCGCTGGTCGGCGGTGAAGTCGCCAGCCAGCAGCGAAGCCTTGCCGATGTCTTCGCTGAGCAGGCGGAACAGCTGGGCCTGCAGGCCCGGCATGCGGGTGGCCAGCAGCGCCATCTTCGGGAAGGAGAACCGGCACAGCATGACCGTGTCCAGCGCCACCGCATTGCAGGGGTAGCGCGACTGGCTGATGGCGCTCAGGCCGATGATCTCGCCGGGCAGGTGGAAGCCCAGGACCTGTTCGTGGCCGGCGGCGTCGAGCACGTAGGTCTTCACGGTGCCGGCGCGTACGGCGGCGATGGCGTTGAACTCGTCGCCTTCGCGGAAAATGTGGTCGCCCTCGTGGAAAGGGCCAATGTGTTCCACCAGCACGTGCAGGTCCATCAGCGACGACTTGTCGTAGCCCTGCGACAGGCAGGCGTCCGAGAACGCGCAGGTGCTGCAGAATTTGAGCTGGTCGCCGTCGTGGGGCGCGGCCGGGGGGGGGAGGGGGGGGCGGCGCGCCCCGGGGCAGCAGTGGGCCCCCCCAAAGCCCGGCGCCCGAGGGCGTGGAGAAAC
>NZ_JAIBFH010000201.1 GCF_019459675.1 Arenimonas sp. | reverse complement strand
GGGCGCGGCCCACACCCAGCCCAAGCCCAGCGGGCCAAACAGCCACTTGTCCCCCACCCACACGGCGACGGCCGGCCGCCAGCGCGCCAGGTCGGTGGCCAGCACGCCCAGGCTCTGGCTGAGGTCGAGCACCAGCGCCGCACCGGCGTCGTGCGCGCGCGCGGCGATCCGATCCAGGTCCAGCAGCGCACCGTCGTCCCAGCGAACCTGCGGCAGCGCCACGACGCGCACGCCGTCGTGCTGTTGCAGCGCGTTGAGCACGGCCTGGGTCCAGTCCATGCCGGGCGCGCGCTGTACGCCGATCAAGCGCGCGCCCGTTTCTTCACAGCGCTGCTGCCAGGGCAACAGGTTGGATGGAAACTGCCCGTCGAGCACCAGTACGCCGTCGCCCGCGCCCAGCGGCAGGTTGCGCGCTGCCGTTGCCAGGCCGTAGGACGCCGAAGGAATGCAGGCCAGCGCGTCGGCGTCGCCGTCGAACAGTTGCGCCACCTGCGCACGCAGCCGCTCGGTCGATTCGGCTGGCGATGCCGTGGCCGGCTCCCAGGGCGACCAGCCCGCCTCCAGTGCGGCCGCGCCGGCGGCATGCACCGTTCGCAATCGCGGCGCCTGCGCGGCGCAGTTGAGGTAGACGATGTCGCCCGTGGGCATGAAGGCCTCGGCCGCGCGCGCCAGGTCGGCCAGTGGCGCCGCGTGCGCCGCGCCTGCGGAGGAATGCTGCGGACTCATGGCCGCACTTTAGCGGAAACGCAAATGGCGCGGCCCGCGCGGCATGGACGCCGTGCTCACCCATGGTTCACATGCGGGGGTTATCCTCGAGCCGATGCATGCCAACTCGTCCGCCACCGCAGCCCAAAGCGACCTGACGGCCTCCGCTATCCCACTGGCCGCGCGCTATGGCGCGGTCCGCAGGCAAAGCCTGGCGTTGGCGCAACCGCTTTCGGCCGAGGATGCGCTGCTGCAGAGCATGCCCGACGCCAGCCCGGCGAAATGGCATCTGGCGCACACCACCTGGTTCTTCGAGCGTTTCGTGCTGGCGGCCCGGCCCGGCTATGTCCCGGTGAACGCGGCGTGGGACCTGCTGTTCAACAGCTACTACAACAGCGTCGGGCCCTTCCACGCCCGACCGGACCGCGGGCTGCTGTCGCGGCCGTCCCTGGCGCAGGTGATGGCCTATCGCGCACAGGTTGACGAGCGTATGGCCCAGCGCCTCGCTGCGGGTGACCTGGACGAAGCGGCGACGCAGGTGCTGCTGCTGGGCACGCACCACGAGCAGCAGCATCAGGAGCTGTTGCTGGCCGACATCAAGCACGCCTTCTGGAGTAATCCGCTGGGGCCGGCCTATCGCAGCGATCTCAAGCACCACCGTGGCAAGGGCAGTGAGCTGCGCTGGCTGGCGCAGCCCGAAGCCATTGTCGAGATCGGCGCCGCCGCCTGGCCGCAGTCGCCCGGGTTCGCCTACGACAACGAATCACCCCGGCACCGCGTGCTGGTGCCGGCGCATGCGCTCGCCCATCGCCCGGTCAGCAATGCGGACTACGCCGCCTTCGTGGACGAGGGTGGCTACCGCAATGCGGCCCTGTGGCTCAGCGACGGCTGGTCGCTGATCCAGTCCCAGGGCTGGCAGCGCCCGCTGTACTGGCATGACGATGGCGCCCGCGAGTTCACGCTGGCCGGCTGGCGCGAGCGCGATCCGCATGCGCCGGCGTGCCACCTGAGCTACTACGAGGCCGATGCCTTCGCGCGCTGGGCCGGTGCGCGTCTTCCCACCGAGTTCGAATGGGAGCGTGCCGCCACCGACACGCCCGTTCTGGGCAACCTGCTTTCCAGCGATGCGCTGCATCCGCAGGCGTCCGCCCGCAGCGATGGGGACCTGGGCCAGCTGTTCGGTGACGTCTGGGAATGGACGACGTCGTCCTACACCGCCTATCCGGGCTTCCGGCCGTTGCCGGGGTCGCTGGGCGAATACAACGGCAAGTTCATGAGCGGGCAGAACATCCTGCGCGGCGGCAGCTGCGTCACGCCGGCGGCCCATGTGCGCGCCAGCTATCGCAATTTCTTTCCGCCGCCGGCTCGCTGGCAGTTTTCAGGGCTGCGGCTCGCCAAGGACACGCCATGAACACCGCCACGTCACAGATCGCCATCACCGACCTGCATCCCAGCCCCGACGACATCCTGGGCGACGTGCTGACCGGCCTGGCGGGCAACCCCAAGCGGCTGCCGTCGAAATATTTCTACGACCGCCGTGGCTCCGAGCTGTTCGAGCTGATCACCCGCCAGCCCGAGTACTACCCCACGCGGGTGGAGCTGGCCCTGATTGCCGACACCGGCCGGGAGATTGCCGCCGCGGTGGGCCCGCACGCCCACGTGGTGGAATACGGCAGCGGCAGTGGCCGCAAGACCCGCCTGCTGCTGGATGCGCTGGCGGATCCGGTGGCCTACACGCCGGTCGAAATTTCCCGCAGCGCCCTGCTCGCCAGCGTGGAGCGGCTCGACCGGGAGTTCGACAAGGTCGAAGTGCTGCCGGTTTGCGCCGACTTCACCCAGCCGCTGGCGCTACCGGAGCCGGCCAACCCCGCCGAGCGCGTGCTGCTGTTCTTCCCCGGCTCCACCCTGGGCAACTTCACCCACGACGAGTCCGTGCGCCTGCTCGGGGCCATGCGCGAAACCATGGGCGAACACGGCAGCGCGCTGATCGGCATCGACCTGCAGAAGTCACCCGATCTGATCGTGGCCGCCTACAACGACGCCGCCGGCGTCACCGCCGAGTTCACCCTGAACCTGCTGGCGCGGCTGAACCGCGAGGTGGGCAGCGACTTCGATCTTGATGGATTCGCACACCGCGCCGTTTACGAGCCCGCCGTTGGCCGCATTGAAACCTTCCTCGACAGCCTGTCCGACCAGACGGTGCGGGTGCAGGGCCGGCCGTTCGCGTTCACCGCAGGCGAAGCCATGCAGGTCGAATACAGCCACAAGTACACCGACGCCATCTTCGATGGGCTGGCGGCGCGCGCCGGCCTCAAGGTGACTCGACGCTGGAACGACCCGCGCGACTGGTTCGGGCTGCGCCTGCTGCAGCGCATCTAGGCGCCACGCCGCGCCTCAACCCTGCACGCGGCGGCTCAGCGTCAGTATCTGCTTGAACAGGTCGGCCACGCCGTCGGCGGGCAGGCCTTCGTGTTCGGCCCAGTCGCGGCGCTGCGCCAGCAGCGTGCTTTCCCGGCCCGGGTCCAGCACCGGCGCGCCGGTGGCGCGTTTGGCGGCTCCGGCGCGCGTGCTCAGCTCGGAGCGGCGGCGCAGCAGCGCAATCAGCTCGCGGTCGAGTTCGTCGATGTGTTCGCGCGCTTCCAGCAGGGCCGGCGACGTCTGGGCAAGCGCGGCGGGCCCGGGATCGGGCAGCTTGCCCGCGCTGGCGGGTGCGTCGGCAAGGCGCCGGTCAATCAGCGTCAGCGTCTCGATGAACTGCTGGCGGGTGGCGGCGGCGTAGGGGTTCTGGTTCTGGATGGCGTTGAACAGATGGCCCGCGTCGGCGCGCACCGCGGCGATGGACGCCGCCAGCGCCGCGAAGCTGGGTGGCGCCCAGCGCAGGTCATTGCCCACGCCCAGGTCCACCAGCCCGCGGGCGATGAAGAACGCCATCGCATGCGTGAGCGCCATCGACCGGTCGTGGCTGGACGGGTCCTGGTCGGCCACTTCGCTGCCGATGGATTCAAACAGCTGCCGCGCCAGATGCGCCGTGCCCGGATGGCTGGCGCTGGCGCACACCACGGTCCGCAACGGCTCGGCGCGGGCGATGCTGAGCGGCCCGAACAGCGGATGGCTGCCGGCATGCCCGATGGCGTCGCCCAGGATGTCGTGCATCAGCAGGCAGGGCGCTTCCTTGACGCTGCACACGTCGATCACCTGGTGGTGCGCCTGCAGCCTGGGGCGCAGGTCGCGCAGCACCGATTCGAAGGCGTCCAGCGGCACGCAGACCACGATCAGGTCCGACGCCGAGACCAGCGCGTCCAGGTCCGGTGCCGCATGGCCTGCGGGCACGGCGGCATTGGCGTCCCACGCGCTCCAGGCGTAGCCGTGTTCACCGAGCAGGGCGGCAAACGCCGCGCCGAAGCGGCCGTGGCCCAGCAGGCCGATCTTGGGGAGCGCGTTCATGGCGGGGGCGGCCTGGGCGGGGGGCGATGTGCTGATCGTAATCGTTCCGCGCCATCGGTCATTGATTCCGATCATGCCCGGCGACCGTCCCGACGGGTCGACCCGACGCCAACGTGGGCACCCGCGGTGCCCGGATAGGCCGACTTCACGGCCGCAGACCGAGCCACTGCCCTATGCTTTGCCGACCCTGGCGTACGGAACCCGCAATGAGCCTGAGCGAAGCCCTCACCGCAAGCGCGCTGCGCACCACGCTGCGCCTGCTGCTCAAGCCGGCGCTGTCGCCGCGATGGACGGTGCCGCGCCAGCGCGCGTGGCTGGAGAAGCTCTCGGCACTGGCGCGCTTGCCGCGCGGCGTGGTGTGCCGCGATGAGGACCTCGCGGGCATCCGCGCACAGCGCTGGCAGGATGCGCGCGGCCAGCCGTGCCGGGAGGGCCGAGTGCTGTTCCTGCACGGCGGCGCGTACTGCGTCGGCTCGCCGCGCACGCACCGCGCGCTGGCGGCATGGCTGGCGCGCGACAGTGGCCTGCCCGTGGTGGTGCCTGATTACCGGTTGGCGCCGGAGCATCCGTTCCCCGCTGCGCTGGACGATGCGCTGGCGGTTTACGACGCGCTGATCGCCCAGGGCCCCGTGGTGATCGCCGGTGATTCGGCCGGCGGCGGCCTCGCGCTGGCCTTGGCGGTGCAGGTGCGCGACAGCGGGCGTCCGGTGCCGGCGGGCGTGGCGCTGCTGTCGCCGTGGGTGGACCTGCGGCCCGGACAGCAGCCGGCCGACGTTCCCGGCGAGGCCATGCTCAGCGCCGACTGGATGCAGGCCTGTGCCGGCCACTATGCCGGCACGGCCACCGACGACCCGCGGGTGTCGCCGCTGTTGGCCGACCTGCGCGGGCTGCCGCCCGTGCTGGTGCAATGCGGCACCGACGAATTGCTGCATGTGCAATCGCGGGCCCTGGCCGACGCGCTCACCGCCGCCGGCGTCCAGACCACGCTGGACGTGGTGCCGCACCGCTGGCACGTCTTCCAGCTGCATGCGGGCCAGCTTCCCAGCGCGAACGCGGCGGTGTCGCGCATCGCGCGCTTTGCGCTGAAGTCCCTGGACGCGATCGCCGCGCCGCGCCACGCGGTGCACGACGTGGTGATCCTGGGCGCCGGCATGTCCGGGCTGTGCATGGCGATGCAGCTGCAGAAAGCCGGCCGGCATGATTTCGTGATGCTGGAACAGCAGCCCGGCCTGGGCGGCACGTGGTGGGACAACACCTACCCCGGCGCCCAGGTGGACGTGCCCGCGCCCGCGTACGCGTTTTCGTTCGCGCCCAATGCGCGCTGGAGCCAGCGCTTCGCCAACGCGCCGGAGATCCAGGCCTACCAGCAGGCGCTGGCGCAGCAGCAGGGGCTGTTCGCTCGCCTTCGCCTGGGCGCGCGGCTGAGCGAAGCGCGCTTCGACGAAGCCACGGGCCTGTGGCATTTCCGCACCGCGCGCGGCGACACGCTGGTGTCGCGCTTTTTCGTCTGCAGCACCGGCCCGCTGAGCCAGCCCCGCTGGCCCGACATCCCGGGCCTGGACGATTTCCAGGGCCTGCGCCTGCACTCGGCGCGCTGGGACCACGACAAGAAGCTCGCCGGCCTGCGCGTGGGCGTCATCGGCACCGGGTCCACCGCGGTGCAGCTGATTCCGCCGATTGCCCGCGAGGCCGCGCAGCTGCACGTATTCCAGCGCACCGCCAACTGGGTGCTGCCGCGGCTGGAGCGCAAGTACCGCTGGTTCGACCGCCTGCTGGCGACGTTCCCGCCCTATGCCGTGGCGGTGCGCGCGGCGTGGGTACAGTTCCTGGAGCTGGGCCGGCGCGGCTTCGACGAAGGCACCTTCATGCGCTGGATGATGCTGAAGCTGGCCGCGCGCCAGCGCCGGCAGGGCATCGCCGACCCGGGGCTGCGGGCAACGCTCACGCCCGACTATCCGCTGGGCTGCAAGCGCATCATCTATTCGAACGACTACTACCCCGCGCTGTCGCAGCCCAACGTGGCCCTGGTTACGGCGCCCATCGCGCGCATCACCGCCAACGGCATCGTCACGGCCGACGGCACCGAGCGCGGCATCGACGCGCTGGTGTGCGCCACGGGCTTCGACACCGTGCACCTGCTGCAGTCGCTGGCCATCCATGGCCGCGGCGGCCGCACGCTGTCGGAGGCCTGGCGCGACGGACCCGATGCTTTCCACGGCATCAGCGTGGCCGGCTTTCCCAACCTGTTCCTGATGCTGGGCCCCAACACCGCCACCGGCCACACGTCCACGCTGCTGTTCATCGAACCGGCGGCCGACCATGCCATTGCCTGCATGCGTGAAGTGGAGCGCGGCGGCCACCGCGCCATCGAAGTGCGCGCCGACGTGCAGCAGACCCACAACGCCGACCTGCAGCAGCGCCTGGGCGGCTCGGTGTGGGCACAGTGCCGCAGCTGGTACCGCATGGACGGCGGCAAGGTGATCGCCATCTTCCCGGGCTTCGTGAACGAGTACGTGCGGGCGGTGCGTGAGCCGCGGTTCGCGGACTACGTGCTGCACCCCGGCGCGTGGCCGCCGGCGGGCTGAAGCCGGCGCGTGGAACCGTCACACGGCGCAGGTAGCGTGGGCCGATGAAGATGCCCTCGCCACGTCGCCTCCTGTTCATTACCCTGGCCATCGCGCTGGGCGCCTGTGCGCCGCCGCCGCGCGCTACGCTGGCGTCCATGCCCGCCTCCTCACAAACGCCCGCCTTGCCCCACCCGTGGCTTATCGCCCACCGCGGCGCCAGCGCGCATCGGCCCGAGCACACGCTGGCGGCGTACGCCCTGGCCATCGAACAGGGCGCCGATGCCATCGAGCCCGACCTGGTCATGACCCGCGACGGCGTGCTGGTGGCCCGGCACGAGAACGAACTCTCCGACACCACCGACGTGGCGCAGCGCCCTGAATTCGCCCCGCGCCGCACCCGCAAGCCGGTGGACGGCAGGTGGACCGAAGGCTGGTTCAGCGAAGACTTCAGCCTGGCCGAGCTCAAGACCCTGCGCGCGCGCGAACGCCTGCCGCAGCTGCGCTCCACGCAGTGGGACGGCCAGTTCGAAGTGGCCACGTTCGCGGAGATCGTCGAACTGGTGGCCACACGTTCGGCGGCGCTGGGCCGGCCCATCGGCCTGGTGCCCGAGATCAAGCACCCCAGCCACTTCGCCGCGCTGGGCCTGGCGATGGAACAGCCGCTGATCGACGCGCTGGCCGCGCACGATTACACGCGCCGCGCCCCGGTGCTCATCCAGTCGTTCGAAACCGCGAACCTGCGCGAGCTGCGCCGGCAGCTGCCGCGCGGCGGCCCTGTCCGCCTGCTGCAGCTGCTGGGTTCGCCCGCGGAGCGACCCCACGACGCCGTCCTGGCGGGTGCACCGACCACCTACGCGCAGCTGGCCACGCCGGAAGGATTGCGCGACATCGCCACCTACGCCGACGCCATCGGCCCGGCGTATCGCACGCTGCAGCTGCAGCCGCGCGAGGGCGGCGGCCATCGCAGTGCGCTGGTCGAGGCCGCACACGCCGCGGGGCTGCAGGTCATCGTCTATACCTTCCGGCCGGAGAATTACTTCCTTGAGGATGGCTTCCGCACCGCCCTCGGCCCGGCGGCGCGCAACGACGAAGGCGCCGTGCGGGAAATGCAGGCCTACGTGTCAGCCGGCGTGGACGGCGTGTTCGCCGACGATCCCGCGCTGGCCCGGCGCGCACTGGGCGGCAACTGATCGGGGCGCGCTATTGAGTGGGCGGGATCGACTGCAGCTGCTGCATCGCGGCCTGGCCCTCGCCGTAGGGCGCGCCCTGGGGCGTCTTCGGCGCCCCGGCGGCTTCTTTGGCCGACGCGGGTTCGGCCTGGGCCAGGTCGAACTCGGATAATGGACTCTCGGCGGGGCAGTCGGCGTCGGGGAAGCCGAAGTTTCCGCGCAGGGCGAGGCCGCAGGCGTTGAGTTCGTCCAGCTCGCTGTCGTCTTCGCGGCATTGGCGGTCGAAGGCGCGGGCGAAGGCGTCGCGGCGGGACACGAAGTCGTCGCCGCACTCACGCTGCAGGCGCAGGCGGTCCAGGTCGTCCTGCGCGGGGTTGACGCCATCCAGGCCAAACCGCAGCAGCTCGTCATCGGAAAGCATGCGCAGGCTGCGGTTGGGCACCGCCATCATCAGGTCGGCCACGTCCACGCTGGAACCATTGCGCTCGAGGTAGTCGCGCACGCGGCCGTGCACCAGCCGCAGCTCGGCGTTGAGTTCGGCGCGCGTAGTGGCCGTGGAGCTCATGCGGATCAGGCGATGGATGCCCACGTTGCCGGCGATCCGCCGCACGTCGCCGGCGCTGAGCAGGAAGACGCAGGCGCTGTGGCAGATCGATTCCTCGCGCACCCAGATGGTCCAGCGGGATTCGGCGATGAAGTCGCCGGCGCGAATCGCGTCTTCCACCATGCCGCCGGCGGAGTCCAGGTCCAGCACGCGCTTGCGGATGCCCAGCGCGTCGGCGACGCGCGTGACGCGCTCGACCAGCGCCACGAAATCGGCGGTGATGCGGCCCCGGTAGCGCAGCCGCAGCACGCCGCGTTCGGTGCAGGTGCCCATCAGCTCGTCCAGCGTTTCGCGGTCCAGCGCCGGCACGGGCGCGCCATCGCCATGGCTGGAATAGTCCAGGTCGCAGCTGAGCCAGGCCAGGCCGGACTGCAGCGACACCGGCGACCAGTCGGGCACCGCCGGGGCGGCGGTTTTCTTGTTGGTGGCCACCGGCGGCGGCTCGGGCGGGGCGGGCGCCATCGGCCCCACGCTGACGGCACCGTCGGCTTCGGCCACGGCCTCCACTTCGGGCGCGGGCAGGGCCGCTCCGCGCTGCGCCTCGCGCTGGCAAGCGGTTGATACCAGCAGCGTGGCCAGGACCAGCAGCAGTCTGAAAGCGGCGGGCGCCGTGCGGGAAATCATGGGCAAACCCTAGCACCGCGGGGCTGAACCGGCGGGAAGCGCGAGGGCGGTTGCCGGCAACCCCGGCGCTGCCTTTCAGGGACGGCCCGGCGTGGCCGCGTCCGGGCCGGGCGTCCACATCCCGCGTGCACACCATCCCGGGCAAACTAGATCCAGTTAACTGCCCATTGCCCGCCATGCGCCTGAACGCCGATTTCACCCAACGCGTCGTGATCCGCCCTGACGACACCCCTTGGCAGCCCTCGCCGTCGCCCGGCGTCGCGCGGCGGATGCTTGACCGGGTCGGCGACGAGGCCGCGCGCGCCACCAGCTTCGTGCGCTATGCGCCCGGCTCGGTGTTCCCGGTGCACGAGCATCCCGACGGCGAGGAAATCCTGGTGCTGGACGGGGTGTTCACCGATGAACGCGGCGACCACGGCCCCGGCACCTACCTGCGCAACCCCGACGGCAGCCGGCACGGTCCGCGCAGCGCCGGCGGCTGCACGCTGTTCGTGAAGCTGCGGCAGTTCCAGCCCGGCGACGATGCGTCGGTGCTGATCGACACGCAGGCCGGCGAGTGGCGGCCCGGCCTGGTGCCCGGCCTGCGCGTGATGCCGCTGCATTCGCGCGGCGCCCAACACACCGCGCTGGTGGACTGGGCCCCGGGCACGGTGTTCCAGCCGCACACGCACTGGGGCGGCGAAGAGATCCTGGTGCTCAGCGGCCAGTTCGAGGACGAACACGGGGTGTACCCCGCCGGCAGCTGGCTGCGCAGCCCGCACGGTTCGCGGCACGCGCCCAGCGCACCGCAGGGCGCACGCATCCTGGTCAAGACCGGGCACCTGGACGAAGACTTCCTGCAGCGGTGGGCGGCATGAAGAAGGCCATCGGCGCCGCCATTTTCTACGCCCGCTTCGCGCGGCCGTTCTCGCGGCTGGGTTTCCGCCGGCGCGTGGGCGACGCCGGGCTGGACGCAGATTTCAGCGGCCAGCGCTGGGTGGTCAGCGGCGCCACGGGCGGCATCGGCCGCGCCATTGCCCTGGGCGCGGCGGCGCGCGGCGCCACCGTGCTGGCGCTGGGCCGCGACCCGGGCAAGCTGGCCGCGCTGGCCGCCGAAGCCAAGGGCCCCGGCATGATCCAGCCGGTGCCGGTGGACCTGTCGCTGATGCGCGAGGTGGCACGCGTCGCCGACGAAATCGCTGCGGCCGGCCCGGTGGACGTGCTGGTGCACAACGTCGGTGTGATGTGCCACGAGTA
This sequence comes from Arenimonas sp., assembly GCF_019459675.1. Lineage (GTDB taxonomy): Bacteria > Pseudomonadota > Gammaproteobacteria > Xanthomonadales > Xanthomonadaceae > Arenimonas. The sequence goes on along the minus strand of NZ_JAIBFH010000201.1, from coordinate 902 downwards.
CCGCCAGACCGCCGAAGGCCTGGAGCTGGGCTTCGCCACCAACCTGCTGGGCCACTGGGTGCTCGACCAGGGCCTGCGCCGCGGCGGCGCGCTCACTTCCGGCAGCGCCATCATTTCGATGAGTTCGGGTGGCATGTACGGCGCCGCGCTCGATCCCGGCGCACTGCAGGCCACCGGCGCCGCCAGCCACGACGGCTTCACCGCCTACGCGCAGCACAAGCGCGCCCAGGTGGAGCTGACGCATTACTGGAACAGCCTCGGCCCCGGCCAGCCGCGCGCGTGGGTGATGCATCCGGGCTGGGTGGATACCGACGGCGTGCGCAGCGCGCTGCCGGGCTTCCGCAAGGTGTTCAAGGCCGTGCTGCGCACCGCGCAGGACGGGGCCGACACGGCGCTGTGGCTGGCCGCCGCGCGCCCCGAGACCGGCGAAGGCATCTGGCTCGACCGGCATCGCGATTCAGAGCATGCGTTCGCGTTTACCCGGGCGGGGGCAGCGGCGCCTGCGTTGGTGGAATACCTGGATCGCATGCGCGCCTGACAGCGCGCGCACCTCCGCCTTTTCGCGGGAGTGTGCGCTTTGAACCGGTGACGTGGGCAGCGGCCCACCCGCGGCAAGATCCTGCACGGCGGCTGACTTGGATGCCGGGACCGCGCCGGAACCGGCTTGAACGGCGCGCGCTTTCCAGACACGATCGGCGCACCCGAAGCGCTGGAGTCGATGTTGCGAGACCTGCGCTTGAAGCTGATCGCGGCCGCCAGCGTGGCGCTGCTGCACGTCGGGGTTTACCAACTGCTGAGCCATTCCGGCGGCGCCCCGCGGCGCCCCGGGCCCGCGGCCGCGGGGTTGGGGGGGGGGTTTAATGTTGGTGGGCGGCCCCCCGGCGTGGCGCCGCCCCCCCCGC
>NZ_JAIBFH010000188.1 GCF_019459675.1 Arenimonas sp. | reverse complement strand
ACCAGTGCGACGATCAGGCTCTCTTCGAACAGGGTCCAGCGCAGGGTGGCAATAGCCCGGTGAATCAGGTCGGAGCGGTCATACACGGCGCGGATTGACACACCCTCAGGCAGGCCAGGGCCGATCTCCGCGATCTTTTGTTTGAGCCCCTCGATGACCGTCAGGGCGTTTTCGCCGTAGCGCGCCACCGCGATACCGCCCACTACTTCCCCCTCGCCGTTAAGCTCGGTGACACCACGGCGTTCATCGGGCACCAACTCAACCCGGGCCAGGTCGCCCACGAGAACCGGGGTGCCATCCTCGGCCTTGACGACCAATTGTTCGATGTCTTCAATGCCGCGCAGGTAGCCGCGGCCGCGGATCATGTATTCCGTTTCCGCCATCTCGAGGACGCGCCCGCCGACGTCCCGATTGCTGCTGGCGATCACCTCCGAGATCCTCGAGAGAGGAATGCCGTACTGGCGCAGCCGGCCGGGGTCGACCGTGACGGAATACTGGCGCACGAAGCCGCCCACACTGGCGACCTCGGCCACGCCCGGGGCCTTGGTCAGCTGGTAACGCACATACCAGTCCTGGATGGCGCGCAGTTGGTCGAGCGACCACTGTTCGCCCTCAAGCACATATTGATAGACCCAGCCCACGCCCGTGGCGTCCGGTCCCAGCGTGGGGGTCACGCCCTCGGGCAGCTTCTTGGAGGCGAAGTTCAGATACTCGAGTACGCGTGAGCGCGCCCAGTAGATGTCGGTGCCGTCCTCGAAGATCACGTAGACGAAGGAGGCCCCAAAGAACGAGAAGCCGCGCACGACCTTGGACTTGGGCACCGCCAGCATGGCCGTGGTTAGCGGGTAGGTGACCTGGTCCTCGACCACCTGCGGCGCCTGACCGGGCACTTCGGTGAATACGATGACCTGCACGTCCGACAGGTCGGGCAGGGCATCGAGCGGGGTTTTGGCCACGGCGTAAATGCCGGCGGCAGTGACTGCGATCGCCATCACCAGAATCAGGAAGACGTTGCGGACCGACCATTCGATCAGGCGGGCAAGCATGTCACTGCCCTCCCGAATGGGCAGCGTGCGGGTCATCGACCGGGGGCGCCGTCGGCTCCGCGGACGCGTCATGGGCGCTGTGGTCCTCGGCCGGTGGTGTCGAGCCGTGCTCCATGCCCTGCATGGCCGATCGCAGGTTGCTCTCAGCATCGATCAGGAAGTTCGCTGAGACCACGACCATCTCCCCGGCCTCGACGCCTGACAGCACGGCGACCCGGTCGCCGGCGCGAGCACCCAATCGAACCTCGCGTGGCGCGAAGCGGCCCGGCGCCGTTTGCACCAGGACCACTTGGCGCGTCCCGGAGTCGATGACGGACGAACGCGGCACCACGACGGTAGGCTCCCCGCTGCGGCCCTGCAGTTCCACATCGCCAAAGAGCCCGGGGCGCAGGACCCCATCGGGATTGGGCAGTTCAATTCGCACGCCGACCGTGCGGCTGGCCAGGTTGACGACCGGCTGCAGGAAGCTCACCTCGCCTTCGAAGCGCTGTCCGGGCAGGCTGGGCGTCTCGAAGCTGGCTTGGCTGCCGATCGCCAGATCGGCCGATGCCGATGTCGGCACCTCGGCGATCACCCAGATCGTGGAGAGGTCGGCGAGCCGCAGAATGGTCTGGCCCGGGGTGAATCGGTCACCCTGGACGACAGGCTTGTCGACCACAACGGCATCGGCGGGTGCCGACAGCACCAGGCGCGCCTCGCGGCCCTGGCGAGCGACCTGTGCCCCTGCCACCTCCCAGTTGCGTAGGCGTGTTTGCGCCGCGTCGCGCAACTGGCGCATGGTGGCGGCGCTGGCCGGATCGCTGTCGGCCAGACGTTTCGCAGCCGCGTCGGCCACCGCGTACTCGCCTTGGGCCGCGATCAGCTCGGGGCTGTAGATCGCCATCAGCGGCTCGCCGCGCCGCACCGTCATGCCGGTCTCGTTCGCGTACAGGGTCTCTATCCAGCCCTCAAAGCGCGGGGCAACTACAAATTGCCGAGTCTCGTCCACCTGCACCGAGGCGCTCGCACGGACGTTGGCGACCAAGGCCTCTCGAACGGCCACCTCGGTGCGCACGCCCAATTTCTGGACCTTGTCGGGCGGCAACACGACCGTTCCCGGCTCCGCGGCCGGCTCTCCGCCCTCAAATACCGGGATGTAGTCCATGCCCATGGCGTCCTTCTTGGGCACGGGCGAAGTGTCGGGCAGACCCATGGGGTTGCGGTAGTACAAGATCTTGCGCTCGCCCGATTCGGCCGAGGTCTCTTGGACGTTCAGCGACCCGGCGTCCGGCGCCGAGGCGCGTCCCGACCACCACCCCAGGGCCAGCGCCGCTCCAACAGCGAGGGCCAGGACACTCCAATTCATACGATTCATTCGACACTCCCAATCAGGGCGCGCACCGTAGCGGCGCCAACGAGTTCATTACGACGGACATCCACGCGCGACAGATCAGCGCCTTGCCAGGCCTCCAAGGCCTCCAACAAGGTGCCGAAGTCGACGTCGCCGACCCGGTAGCTGGCGAGGGCGGATTCGAAGTTGGCCTGCGCCTGTGGCAGCAATGTCTGCTCGATCAGGCGGCGCTGCTCGCGTGCACTCCGGGTCTGGGCCCACGCCTGGCCCAGTTGGCCCTGTAGTTCGTTACCTATCGCCTGAGCGCGCGCCCGTGCGGCGTCCCCCATGAGCAGGGCCTCACGCTCTCGCTCACGCAGCGCGCGCCGCTGTAGCGGGATCTCCACTTCGAGCATCACCTCGTAGGCGTCGACGCGATCATCGCGCTGCATGACGCCCACGCCGAGCGTGAGGTCAGGCAAGCGGCGGCGGCGCTGAAGCTGTGCCGCCGTATCGGCCGCCCCGGCCAGGGCGGTACTGGCACGCAGGGCAGGATGCCGGGCCTCCGCCAGCAGGCCGAGCGCCTCGCCGAGCGAGGCCGCCGGCACGGCCAGCACGGGCTCGCCGGTCGGCTCGGCCAAGGGAGCGTCGGCCGGCCGGCCGAGGGTGGCGTTCAACATGGCCACGGCCTCTTCACGGATAGCCAGGCGCTCGATACGTTCGCGCTGCATCGCGGTGCGGGCCACCTGCGCGCGGATGGAGTCCTGCTGCGCGGCCACGCCCAAGGCGTACCGTACCCGGGCGACCTCCTCCATCTGCGCCAGCAGCTCAATAAGTCGGTCGACGACGACCACACCTTCGCGGGCGTGCCAGTAGCGCACATAAGCCTGCTCCGCCTGCGCCAGCAGCCTCAGGGCCGCTGCTTCCCGCTCCAACTGGACGGCGTCAGCCTGCTGTCGCGCCACGTCGCGGGCCAACCCGCGCTTGCCCCATAGCGGGATAGGCTGTTTCACGCTGTAGGTCGCCGACCCGACGTTACCGGGCAGTAAGTTCGGGCGATCAGGGTTGATCCCCTGCAATGAGATGCCGACCATCGGGTCGGGCAGGGCGCCAGCTGGGTAAATGCGTGCCTGCGCTGCTTCTGCCTCGGCCTGCATCGCCTGCAGGTCCGGATTGTTGCCCAACAACCAGGTCCGTACGGACGCGACATCGGCGCCGGGTAGCGGCGTGTCGGCAAAGGTCACCGGCGCGAACGCGAGCAGTGTTGCCAGGGCCAGAGCGCGGAGCGCGCCACGGCGCGGGTGGGTAGGGCGGGGCCCCGGGGTGGTACGGGTGAGCGTGGATCCCATGATGTTCGCCTTGCACGGCTGCTGGCCACGGGGGCCGCAGGGGTGGGTCGGACGGTGCCGGCCGCAGGACGCGGCCGAACCGATGTCTCCGGCGACGGCGCACGGCGGCGCCGGCCAGTCATCGGTGCGGGATCAAATCAACAAGAGACTGGCGGGGTGGGCGGTCGGTCGATGCCAGGAGCGCAACGGCCCCGGAGCCTGGGCGGCATCGGGCTCATGAGGCAGTCGTTGCACGCTCACGACCGGAACGACAGACCAGGCGCCCAAGGCAGGAACGGCCAGCACGCGAGCCACGTCCGGGCTCAGGTCGCTTCGGCTGCAGTGGGTATCGCAAACGGGAGACGTCTCTGGGGACGGCGATGGATGGCAGGGGGCCGGCTCGGAATCGACGTGCGCGGTCGACACAACGTGGGCGCTGTCCATCGCCATACTGGCCAAGGTACAGGCCGGGTGGGCGGCCAGGACCAATTGCGACCACAGCAGCGCCACCATCGCCAGAAGCGTGAGGCGGGTACGCAAGCGGTGGCGGCGGAATTTCTTCATCCTAGGCGGCACGGTACCTGTTCTGGCGTCCTGGCGGCTTGACCTGCGTCAATTCGAACGGTGCTGGCATGGGACAGGCGGCAGGCCGCAAAGTTCCGGCGCCGGAAGCCCGAGAGAAGGGTACCATCGGGCCCGCTGCGTCCAGCTTGGGCGCACAGTATCCTCCTGGAGAGCCTGCGCACCGTGACCGTCGTGACCCAGCCTGCCATTCGCCGCGTCTTGGAGCGGTGCGGTGTGCCATGCGTCGAAGCCGTTACGGCCGAAGCCTTGCACCGCGACTGCTTCTGCGTGGCCGTCGATCCAGACGCGGTTCGCGCCCAGCTCAATGCCCAGTTGTCAGCCAAAAACGCCCCGGCATTGGCAGATGCCCACGCTCACCTGTTTGCCACCCTTCCGATCTTCGTGCCCGAGCGCACGATTGAGAGAATGACAGCGGCGGTGCAGGCACTGACGCTGGCAGCGGCCACGCCCGCCTATGTGGCGGCCGTCATGGCGTGGGCGCCGTCGATCGCCGCCCACGACCCGGGATCGCCCGGCGGGCTGCTGGGCTTCGACTTCCATCTGGGGCCTGATGGCCCCCGACTGATTGAAATGAACACCAATCCTGGTGGGCTATTGCTTAACGCTGCGCTGGCCAAAGCTCAACGACTGTGTTTGCCAGCGCTGAGCGTGCCGTCGATTGCGATAGGCGCCGAGGCATCGGCGATCACCGCCTTGCTTGATGAGTGGCGAGCGCAGGCGGCGGGGGCCGTTGATGGGTGGGTCGCGATCGTTGACGAAGCGCCCGAGCAACAGTACCTGTATCCCGAGTTCGTTTTGTTCCAGCAGGCCCTGGAAGTAGCCGGCTATCGCACCGTCATCTGCGGGCCGGACGAACTGCGCTACGTGGACGGCGTCCTGCGCTGGGGGGAGGAGCGCGTCGGCTTTGTGTACAACCGCCTTACCGACTTCGCCCTGGCGACGGATCCGGTGAAGGCGCTGCGCGAGGCCTACCTGGACGGCGCGGTGGCCCTGAGCCCGCACCCTCGCGCCCATGCGCTATGGGCCGACAAGCGCAACCTCAGCCTGCTCTGCAATCGTAGCTTCCTCGCCGGAACCGGTTTGCCTGAAGAAGCTCAGGAATTGCTTGCCGATATGGTTCCTCAAACGGTGCAGATGACACCCGACAATCGCGAGCAGCTTTGGGCGACGCGACGGCAGTGGTTCTTCAAGCCGGCAGCCGGCTTCGGCAGCCGCGCCAGCTACCGCGGGGACAAGCTCACGCACAAGACTTGGGAGCAGATGCGCACACAAGCCTACGTGGCGCAGGCCATTGTCCCACCCAGTGAGCGGCACACCGGAACGGATGAGCCGCCGCTGAAAGTCGACTTGCGCTGCTATGCCTACCGCGGCCAAGCGCTGTTCTTTGCCGCTAGGCTCTATCGCGGGCAAACCACCAATTTCCGGACGCCCGGGGGAGGCTTTGCGCCGGTGTTGACCCTTGCGCGCATGTGAGCACACGCCTCTGTTCGGCCAGCTCGAGCGCGTCGTCCAGTTCGACGCCGAGATACCGAACCGTGCTTTCAATCTTGGTGTGGCCGAGTAGTAGCCGCACTGCGCTTAAGTTGTGCGTTCTTTGATAAGTGAGTGCCGCCCTTGTCCGGGGCATTGAATGCGTGCCGTAACTCGCGTCGTCAAGACCGATATCGCGGACCCACTGATGGACGATCCGGGCGTACTGACGGGTCGTCAGATGCAGGGAAGAATGGACCCTGCCCGGGAACAGGAAATCGCTGGCGTCCAACGTCGAACTGATGATCCAGTGGGAGAGTGACTTTCGGGTTTGCTAAGCTATCTCAAAGTGCACGGGACGCTTCGTCTTCTGTTGTATGACCACTGCCCGCGATGCCATCTGGGATCCATGTGTCACGTCGTGGACCCGCAGTTGGAGCAGGTCGCATGCCCGCAACTTCCAATCGAGGGGCAGATTGAAGAGAGCCAGGTCACGGGTTCTATTCGCGAGCTGACGGCGGACCCGGATCGCGTAGATCTGGTTCAGCCGAAGCGCCGATTTCTGGCCGGTAGGCTTGCCCTTGTTCCACGAGGCATGGTTGGCGTTCGGGAGGGTGTTGTTCATGGCTTTCTCCAACCCGGGGGACTCACGGTGCTCCCGCGCTTCAACCGGCTGGCCGCTCCGGGTAGCGCCGAACTGCGTTGGGCGAGACGGCGGCTACCGAGTCAATCCGCGCGGTTGACAGGGACTTCCGCGCTCCCGCACGCTACGCGCATGCCCCGTCTCCCCGCCCGCACCCTGCGGTTCCTGCGCCTGAGCGCCCTGATGCTGCTTGTCCTGAGCATCATGGCTCGGCCCGTGGTGGAGCAGGTGGGCGGGATCCACGAGGTTGAACACGCCGTGCTGGCCGCTGCCGACGCGGACCACGGTCACGACCATGCGGGCCACGACCCGGCCAGCGACCCCGACCACACCAAGGGCTTCCACGGCCTGATGCACCAGGCCGAATGCGGGGCCACGGCCGCTCTCGGCTCCTCTTGGGCGGTAGCGCTTGCGATCCCGCCGGCCGATGCGCCGCCGAGACCAGGGGCGGCTGCACCCAGGCTCGGCATTCCCGCGACACCCTTCCGACCTCCTATCGCCTGATCGACGTTCGGCCGCCCTGACGCGGCCCGTTCACTGTCGTCCGTCGATCCCGGAGGTTTTCCGTGAAATTGCGTTACCTGCTTGTCCTGGCGCTTGCCGGGACGTGCGGCTTGGTCCCTTTGGGCCAGGCCGCCGAACCGCTGCGACTTCCTGAGGCAGTCGCCCGCGCCTTGGCCGCAAGCCCCGCCGTCGCCGCAGAATCGGCGCAGCTCCAGGCCGTCCAGGCCCGGAGCGCCCGCGATTCTCTGCCTGCGCCCTACGTCGTGGGCGGCGAGTTCGAGAACTTCGCCGGCAGCGGCAGCCTGCGCGGTGCAGACGCCGCCGAGACCACGTTGCGCATCAGCCGTGTCATCGAGCTGGGCGGCAAGCGCGCTGCCCGTGAAGCGCTGGGCGATGCCCAGATCGGCCAGCAGGCGCAGCGAGTGCAGCAGGCCCGCATCGATATCGCGAGCCGAACGACGGCCCGGTTCATCGAGGTGCTCGCCGATCAGCAGCGCCTGGACTACGCCCGCGAACACGTGTCCCAGGCCGAGCGCACCCGGCGCGAGGTCGCGGCTTGGGTGAATGCCGCTCGCAACCCCGAGACCGACCTGCACGCGGCCGATCTGGCCCTGGCCGAAGCCCGGCTGGAGCGCGAGCACGCCGAGCACGAGCTCGACAGCGCCCGTATGGCGTTGGCGGCCACGTGGGGGGCCTCTACCCCTGATTTCGAAACCGTCGACGGTGACCTGCAGGCCTTGCCGGACATGGACGATTTCGCAGCGCTCGCCGCACGGCTTGCGGAGACCCCCGAGCAACTGGCCAACCGCCTGGAGGCGGAAACCGTGGCGGCACGCCGCCGCGTTGGCGAGGCCAGTCGCTCGCCCGACGTGAACCTCAGCCTCGGCGTCCGCAGGATCGAGGGCCTCGATGACCAGGGCCTGGTGATGTCGGTGTCGGTGCCGCTGGGCAGCCGCCCGCGTGCGGCGTATTCACTCGCCGAAGCCGACGCCGAGTTGGCCGCCCTGGCCGCGCGTCGGGAGGCCGACCGGCTGGAGAGCCACCAGGTCTTGTTCGAGAAGGTGCAGGAGCTTCGCCACGCCCGCACAGAAGCCGAGACGCTGCGCGATTCCATGCTGTCCACGGCGGAGAAGGCGGTGGCGCAAACCCGCCGCGGCTTCGAGGCCGGGCGCTTCTCGTTCTACTCGCTGGCCCAGGCCCAGGCCACGCTGTTCCGACTCCGCGAACGCGCCGTCGAGGCCGCGACCCGCTACCACTTGCTGCTGGTCGAGGTTGAACGCCTGACCGCGAATGCCCAGGACCCCACCTCATGACCCGTCTGCTCACCCTGATTTTCACCCTGCTGCTGGCCGCCTGCGGCGCCGACACCGGGCATGACGCCGCCGAGGGCGGCCACGCCGCGCCTGCCGCCGGCGACTTCGAACGCGGACCGCACAACGGGCGATTGCTGCGCAAGGGCGACTTCGCGCTCGAGATCACCATCTTCGAGGACGGCGTCCCGCCGCAGTACCGGCTGTACGCCTACCAGGGTGGCGAACCGGTGAAGCCGGACACGGTGGACGCCACGATTGAACTGCACCGCCTCGACGGCGAGGTCAATCGCTTCGCGTTCACCGCGAACGGCGATCACCTGGGCAGCCCCGACACCGTGACCGAGCCGCACTCCTTCGACGTCAAGGTAGCGGCGAAACACGGTGGCCGTGACTACGCATGGACCTTTGCCTCCTACGAGGGGCGCACGACGATCCCCGCGGCGGCGGCCAAGGATGCCGGCGTCGTCGTGGAAGCCGCCGGTCCCGCCACCATCCGCGACGTGGTGCCGCTGCTGGGCACGGTCGCGATGGACGGCAACCGCCTGGCCAGCGTACGCGCCCGGTTCCCGGGCATCGTCCGCTCGGTATCCGCGCAGTTGGGCCAGAAGGTGCGCGCCGGCCAGGCACTCGCCACCGTCGAGGGCAATGAAAGCATGCGCACCTACGCGGTCACTGCGCCGTTCGATGGCGTCGTGCTCGCACGCAACACCAATGTCGGCGACGTCGCCGGCGACGGCGCCTTGTTCGAGATCGCCGACCTGTCGCGGGTGTGGGTGGAACTGCGCGCCATCGGCACCGACGCCGACAAACTGGCGCCGGGTCAGGCCGTGCGCCTGCGCAGCGCCACCGGCGACACCACGGCGGAAGCGACGATCGACACGATCCTGCCGGTCGCCACCAGCGGCCAGGGCGTGATCGCCCGGGTGGTGGTGCCGAACGCCGACGGCCGCTGGCGGCCCGGCATGACCGTCTCGGCGGAAGTGACCGTGTCGTCGCGCGAGGTGCCGCTGGCGGTCAAGGAATCCGGCCTGCAGCCCTTCCGCGATTTCACCGTGGTGTTCGCGCAGGTCGAGGACACCTACGAGGTGCGCATGCTCGAACTGGGCGACCGCGATGGCGACTACGCCGAGGTGCTGGGCGGCCTGAAGCCGGGCACGCCCTACGTGTCGGGGAACAGCTTCTTGATCCGATCGGACATCGAGAAGTCCGGCGCCAGCCACGACCACTGAGGAGCGCGCCATGCTTGAACGCATCATTCGCGCGTCCATCGCGCACCGTTGGCTCGTGCTCCTGCTGGTGTTGGCGCTGTCAGCGCTGGGCCTCTGGAACTACGGGCGCCTGCCCATCGATGCGGTCCCGGACATCACCAACGTCCAGGTCCAGATCAACACCGAGGCGCCGGGCTATTCGCCGCTGGAGGCCGAGCAACGCATCACCTTCCCGGTCGAGACGGCGCTGGCCGGCCTGGCCCGGATCGACTACACGCGATCGATCTCCCGTTACGGCCTGTCGCAGGTGACCGTCGTGTTCGACGACGGCACCGACATCTATTTCGCCCGCCAGCAGGTGGCCGAACGACTGCAGCAGGCGGCGTCCCAGCTGCCGGCCGGCATCGAGCCGTCGTTGGGCCCGGTGGCCACGGGCCTGGGCGAGATCTTCATGTACACGGTCGAGGCCGAGGAAGGCGCGACCATGGCTGACGGCCAACCGTGGACGTCCACCGAGCTGCGCACGCTGCAGGACTGGGTGGTGCGGCCGCAGCTGCGACACCTGGAGGGCGTGACCGAGGTCAACACCATCGGCGGGTTCACCCGCCAGATCCACGTCACCCCCGATCCGGTGAAGCTGGTGGCATATGGCCTCACCATGCGCGACGTGCTGGACGCGGTGGCGCGCAACAACGCCAACGTCGGCGCCGGCTACATCGAGCGCGGCGGCGAGCAGTACCTGGTCCGGGTACCCGGACAGGTCGCCAGCCTGGACGAGCTCCGCGACATCGTCGTCGCCACCCGCGACGGCCTGCCGCTGCGGCTGCGTGATGTCGCGGCCGTGGGCGAAGGTCGGGAGCTGCGCACGGGCGCTGCCACCAAGGATGGCAAGGAAGTCGTGCTCGGCACCACGTTCATGCTGATCGGCGAGAACAGCCGGGCCGTGGCCCAGCGCACCGCCGCCAAGCTCGAGGACATTAACCAGAGCCTGCCGGCCGGCGTGCGTGCCCATGCGGTCTACGACCGCACCGACCTGGTCGATCGCACCATCGCCACCGTGCGTACCAACCTGTTCGAAGGTGCGCTGCTGGTGGTCGTGGTGCTGTTCCTGCTGCTGGGCAACATCCGGGCGGCGCTGATCACGGCGGCCGTCATTCCGCTGACGATGCTGTTCACGATCACCGGCATGGTTGAGAACAAGGTCTCCGCCAACCTGATGAGCCTCGGCGCCCTGGACTTCGGCCTGATCGTGGACGGTGCGGTGATCATCGTCGAGAACTGCCTGCGCCGGTTCGGCGAGCGGCAGCACACGCTCGGTCGCCTGCTGACCCGGGATGAACGCTTCGAGCTGGCGGCCAGCGCCAGCGCCGAGGTGATCAAGCCCAGTCTATTTGGCCTGTTCATCATCACCGCGGTCTACCTGCCAATCTTCGCGCTGTCGGGTGTCGAAGGGAAAATGTTCCATCCGATGGCCTTCACCGTCGTGATCGCGCTGACCGCCGCGATGGCGCTCTCGCTGACCTTCGTGCCGGCGGCCGTGGCGCTGTTCGTCACCGGCAAGGTGGCCGAGCAGGAAACGCGGGTGATGCGCGGCATCAGCCGCGGCTACCGCCCGCTGCTGGAGCGGGCGCTGGCCTGGCGCACGGCCGTGGTGGCCGCGGCAGTGGTGCTGGTGGTCGCGTCCGGGGCTCTGGCCACGCGACTGGGAACGGAGTTCATCCCCAGCCTGGACGAAGGCGACATCGCCCTGCACGCGCTGCGCATCCCGGGCACCAGCTTGAGCCAGGCCATCGCCATGCAGGGGCAGCTCGAGGCGCGCATCAAGCAGTTCCCGGAGGTCGAGGAAGTGGTGGGCAAGATCGGCACGGCCGAGGTGGCCACCGATCCGATGCCGCCGTCCGTGGCCGACACCTTCATCATGCTCAAGGACCGTGCGGACTGGCCGGATCCGCGCAAACCCCGCGCCCAGCTGATCTCCGAACTCGAAGCCGCCGTCTGGGCCATCCCCGGCAACAACTACGAGTTCACCCAGCCGGTGCAGATGCGCATGAACGAACTGATCGCGGGCGTGCGCGCCGAGGTGGCGATCAAGCTCTACGGCGACGACCTGGCGGAGCTGGCACGGGTCGGCGAAGAGATCGAGGGGCTCGCCCAGGCCATTCCGGGCGCGGCCGACGTCAAACTCGAGCAGACCACCGGTTTGCCGCTGATGAGCGTCACGCCAGACCGTGCCGCACTGGCGCGGCACGGCGTGTCGGTGGACGAGCTGCAGCAGGCGGTGTCGGTGGCCGTGGGTGGCGCGACCGCCGGGCAGTGGTTCGAGGGCGACCGTCGCTTTGACATCGTCGTGAGGCTGCCCGAGGCGCAGCGCCAGGATCCGAAGGCGCTCGCCGCCTTGCCGGTGCCGGTCCCCGCGGCGGCGGGCGGCGGCTACGTGCCGCTGGCGCAGTTGGCCGTGATCGACGTGGCCCCGGGCCCGAACCAGGTGAGCCGCGAAAACGGCAAACGGCGCGTCGTGGTGACCGCCAACGTGCGCGGCCGCGATCTGGGCTCGTTCGTCGATGAACTGCGGGGACGCATCGCGTCGGACATCGAGCTTCCGGAGGGCTACTGGATTGAGTACGGCGGCACCTTCGAGCAGCTGATCTCGGCCAGCCAGCGGCTGTCGGTGGTGGTGCCGGTGGTGCTGGTGATGATCTTCGGCCTGCTGTTCATGGCCTTCGGCTCGGGCAAGGACGCGGCGATCGTGTTCAGCGGCGTGCCGCTGGCGCTGACCGGCGGCGTGCTGGCGCTGTGGCTGCGCGACATTCCGTTCTCGATCACGGCGGGCGTGGGCTTCATCGCGCTCTCGGGCGTGGCGGTGCTCAACGGTCTGGTGATGATCAGCTTCATCCGCACCCTGCGCGAGCAGGGCGACCCCCTGCACGAAGCGGTGATCGATGGCGCGGTGACCCGTCTGCGCCCGGTACTGATGACCGCACTGGTGGCCAGCTTGGGCTTCCTGCCGATGGCAGTGAACGTCGGTGCCGGCGCCGAGGTTCAGCGCCCCCTGGCTACGGTGGTGATCGGCGGCATCGTCTCCTCGACGCTGCTGACCCTGTTGGTGCTACCCGCGCTGTATCGGCTGGTCCACCGCCGCGACGACGCGAGGCGAACGGCCAGCGCATGAGAAATCGACCCTTGAACCAAACCGTGGAGGTTTCCTTGTTGCCTGACTCTCAACGCTTAGCCGCCGTCCGTTGGCTGGCCTTGCTGTTCCTGATGTTCCTGCCGCTGGTCGGCTGGGCCCACGGCGTGGCGGACGACGACAAGACCTTCTTGGAGCAGAACGCCGGCATGCAACTGGTGGTGTTTACGTACCTGGGGGCCAAGCACATGGTCACCGGCTACGACCACTTGCTGTTCCTGTTCGGCGTAGTGTTCTTCCTGTACCGGATGCGCGACGTTGCCGTGTACGTGACGCTGTTCGCCGTTGGCCACAGCGTCACGCTGCTCACAGGCGTGCTGGGCGGGTTGCACGTGAACGCCTACCTGGTGGACGCCATTATCGGCCTGTCCGTGGTCTACAAGGCCCTCGACAACATGGGTGCGTACCAGCGTTGGTTTGGCGTGCAGCCCAACACCAAGGCAGCGGTGCTGATCTTCGGCCTGTTCCACGGCTTCGGCCTGGCCACCAAGCTGCAGGACTTTGAACTCGACCGCGACGGACTGGTGGCCAACATCCTGGCCTTTAACGTCGGCGTCGAGATCGGCCAGCTGCTCGCGCTGGCCGGCATCCTGATCGTGATGGGCTTCTGGCGCCGCAGCGCCGCCTTCACGCGGCAGTCCTTCGCCGCCAACACCGTACTGATGATCGCCGGCTTCGTGCTTATCGGTTACCAACTCACCGGCTATTTCGTTTCCTGATGAGGTCCGTCATGTCCTACCCACAGTCCCCCGCGTTGCCGAGCACCGCCCGCCTGGTGCGAGCCACCCTGGTTTCCATCCTTGTCGGTGCGGTGATCTTGGTCACCACCGTGCTGCCGGCCGAATACGGCATCGATCCCACGGGCATCGGCGCCCGTCTGGGCCTGGATGCCCTGCAGTCTGCGGTTGACGAACCCGCGGCATCGGCAGAGTCCCCGCCTGCCGCCCCCGTGCCTGCGGCGTCGACGGACACCACGGAGGCCAACACGGCGCTTGCCGCCAGGGCGGCCGCAGCCTTCGGTGCCAACGCGGGCCAATCGCTCGATGCCGCGGCCTTCTCGGCCAGCCCGGGCGAGCTGCGCACCGATACGTTCTCCGTCACCCTCGAGCCCGGCAAGGGCGCCGAAGTGAAGTCCGCCCTCAAGGCCGGCGACGGCCTGGTTTTCCGCTGGACCGCCAGCGCGGACGTCGCGGTCGACATGCATGGCGAAGCGCCCGATGCGAAAGGCACCTGGACCAGCTACGCCGTCGAAGCCGCGCAGCGCGAGGCCGCTGGCACGTTCGTGGCGGCCTTCGACGGCACCCACGGTTGGTACTGGCAGAACCGCGGCACCGAGCCCGTGACCATCAAGATCGTGGTCACCGGCTTCCAGCCTTCGCTCTACCGTCCCTGACATCCCGTTCCAGCATCGATTCATCCGCGGCAACTTGCTGCGCCCACCCAAGGAGTAGTGCCATGACCCTGCGATCCCTCACCCTGACCACCCTGTTCGCCGCCTCGCTGTTTGCCGCCGGCGCCCAGGCCCATGACCCGGCGCTGCACGAGCCCGCCCCGGCCGCGAAGGCCAAGCCCATCACCTGCGAAGAACTGGCCGACACCGAGCGCTATTCCGCCGATCTGGCCGACAAGGCGCTGAGGACGACCTGCGAAGCCGAGGCCAAGAAGCCCAAGGACAGCAAGGCCGTGACCGAGGAAGAGCGCGGCTGACGGTGGGCCCGGCACAGGCCGGGCGCCATGCTCGCCATCCTTCGCAACACCCGCTTCCGGCGCCTGTTCCTGGCGCAGGTGGTAGCTTTGGTTGGTACCGGGCTGCTGACAGTGGCCCTGGCGTTGCTGGCCTACGACCTGGCCGGGGACCAGGCTGGCGCGGTGCTTGGCACCGCGCTGGCGATCAAGATGATCGTGTACGTGACCCTGGCGCCGCTGGTCGGCGCCGCGGTTCCGCCAGGGTGGCGCAAGCCCGTGTTGATTGCGCTGGATGTTGTCCGCGCCAGCGTCGCCCTGATGCTGCCTTTCGTTACCGAGATCTGGCAGATCTACCTTCTGATCGCGCTGCTTCAGTCGGCGTCGGCGGGATTCACGCCTCTGTTCCAGTCGCTGATCCCGGAGATCCTCCCAGATGAGCGCGACTACACCCGGGCGCTGTCGCTGTCGCGCCTGGCCTACGACCTTGAAAGCCTGCTCAGCCCAGCCGTTGCCGCCGCGTTGCTGACGCTGATCAGTTTCCATGGTCTCTTCGCGGGTACCGCGGTGGGCTTCCTGCTCTCCGCGGCGTTGGTCATGGTCGTTACCTTTCCTGCGGCTGCCGGACCTGCCGCAGGCAGCCCGTATGCCAGGGCCTTGCGAGGCATGGGCATCTACCTGCGAACGCCGAGCCTGCGCGGCCTCCTGGCGCTGAACCTGTGCGCTGCGGCGGGTGCCGCCATGGTTTTCGTCAACACCGTAGTCATCGTGCGTGGGCCGCTTGGCGGTGCGGAACGGGAAGTCGCCGCAGCCCTGGGTGCGTTCGGCGCTGGCTCGATGCTCGTCGCGCTAAGCCTGCCGTGGCTGCTGGACCGGATCGCCGACCGCCGGATCATGATGTTCGCCGCTGGGGCGATGGTGTTCACCCTGATCTGTACCACTGTCGCCTGGTTTGCTCTAGGTGAGGTCGTTGGCTGGTGGGTGGTGGCGCCCGCTTGGGTTGCACTGGGCATGGCCTACGCAGGACTGGTCACGCCCGGCGGCCGCCTGCTCCGGCGTGCTGCACCGGCGGCCGACCTGCCGTTCCTATTCGCAGCGCAGTTCTCGCTTTCACATGCGTGCTGGCTGCTCGCCTATCCGTTGGCCGGATGGGTTGGCGCAAGGATGGGGATGCAGGCCGCATTGGCAACGTTAAGCCTTCTGGCCGCGACGGGTGGCGTCGTTGCGTGGAAGCTCTGGCCATCGACTGATAGCCCGAACCCGAGCACCAACGCAGCTCTTTAGATACGACGGTTTGCTACTCGCGGGATGTTCGCTTCTAGCCTATTTCGTTGAAGAAACTCGATTCGCCGAAATGGTCAGCTAACTGGCGCTCGCGACACGCACATTCTGGCCGTCGGGTAGTCGTCCGGAGACCCAGAATCGTATCGACGTGAGCGCGACACCGTCTGAAACGGCGGTAGGTTCTTGCCGACAGAGTTTTTCAACAGAATAGGCCGGAAGCGGACTAGCTAGGTATTCGATTAGGGCACGTTATCGGGGGTAGGGGAGGGCGGCTTCCGACCTATTCTGTTGAAAAAACGGTTCGTTCGGACGACCACCCGCTTGGCGCTCGCGACAGTGAATGTCCGCGTGCTCGGCAGTCATCTGTAGACTCAGAAACGCGCTGTCGCGAGCACTGCCGAGTGCAAATCCGAGGCAAATTCTCGCAACCCGATTTTTTCAACAGAATAGACCCGAAGCGGACATCCGAGGTCTGGGGCCAGACCGCAGGAATCCGTACCGCTCGGCTGTTCGAAGTGGTCGATGTCGACCCGGCGGAGATTGAGTGCCACAGACGCTGTTGATGCGGGTGGGACCATAAGCGGATTTTTAACGTGAGCGTGGTTAGTCTCCATCGCACACTGCGCAGGCTGCCGGATCAGCGGCGCCCAGATCGCCCCCCCCGGTTCCGAATCGTCAAGGATGACCACGCCGATGCCTGGAACCGCCGCCCGCGTGGGTTCCCTGCCGATGCCAGCCAATGCGCCGGACCGGGCGCTTGAATGGTCCGGCCTGCACTTCCGGCCACCGATCACCAGCCAGCCGATATCGCGTTGGCGCCCAGCCGCGGCGCTGTTCGTTCTTCTGCTGCATATCGCGCTGTTTGGCGGACTGCTGCTCCACCGCGTCCAGCTCCCTGACGCGAAGAAACAACGCATCGAGGTCAGCTTCATGGCGCGTGTGGCCGAACCAGCGCTGCCGGCAGAGGAATCGGTCTCACCGCCAACTCTCCGCCCGTCCAACGTTACCCCGGTCGGCGATGCGAAGCGGAAGCCGGCAATGGAAGCCGTCGAGGCTTCGCCCCAGGAACTGGCGCCACTGCGCCTGCATCTGACAGCGGATCCCTGGCAACAACCCGACACGCCACCCGAGCACAATCCGCTGGCGCGCGGCCCCAGCGCTCGATTGCCTGGCCGCGCCGAGCCGTTCGTGGAGGGTGTCCGCTTCACGGAGAGCACGCCGGAAAAGCTGCTCAGGTCGATCGCCATACAGGTCTTTGGAGGCGTGGACCCCGACCCCTGCCCCGGCGCGCGCGAGCGCTTGGCCAATCTCGAATCGAACAGCGACCGCTACGCCATCGAAGACGACCTGCGAAAAGTGGAGCGCTACTGCAGACCCTGAGTCGGCCTTTGCGTGCCGGACGCCGACACACGAATCGCGGCGTTGTCTGTCAGGTGCGGCAGCCACGCGGACGTCGGCGCGCGGGTGCGATGCAGACCTGGTTTTCGCTGCAGCGGGCGTAACCGAAACTTAATGCCAAAAACCTTAGGCTGCGTCGCTTCGTCGAATCTACGCACCTACACAAGGACTGCTCACCTATGCCTCCACCCCGCCTTGCCGGCCTGCTGCTCTGCCTTTGTATGGTTCCATTGTCGGCGGTCGGTGAGGCCTTGCCGCAGAGCGACCCCGACGCCACGACGCAGCTGGCGGCTGTGGAGGTGCAGGGCGAAATGCCGGGCCCGGGCCTGTGGAGAGTCGCAAAAGGCGATCACGTGCTGTGGATCCTGGGCACGTTGAGCCCGCTGCCAGCCAAGGTCGAATGGCGTTCGAAAGAACTCGAGGCGCGGCTGGCAGAGGCTGAGGCAATCATCAACCCACCCGGCGGCAGCATAACCAGCGGGGCCGGCCTGTGGCGTACCGCACTGGTGTTGCCATCGTTGCTTGGCGCCCGCAAGAATCCAGACGGCGCCACCCTGCAGGACGTAGTCTCGCCCGAACTGTACGCGCGCTGGGCGAGCCTGAAGCCAACCTACCTCGGCCGTGATCGAGCGGTCGAGCGGTGGCGGCCAGTCTATGCCGCCGAGAAATTGCAAAGAAAAGCCGCAGACAGCATCGGGCTGGAGTTTGGCTCGCCCGCCTCGGCGCTGGTGCGGAACATCGCGGAGCAGCGCAAGCTGCCGGTCATCAGGCCGATGGTCCACATCGTCATCGACGATCTGAAGCTCGCGGCCAGGGAGTTCAAGGCCAACGCGCTGGCCGACACCGACTGCTTCGAGCGCACCCTGCGGCGTTTCGAGACCGATCTGGACCTGTTGCGCACCCGCGCCAATGCTTGGGCCGTGGGGGATGTTCCGCTGCTGCGCGAGTTGCACGAAGCCGACCCGGAAAGTGCCTGCTTCGATGCCGTGATGAGCGCGTCCGCGCTGCAGAAGCGAGGCCTCGACGACCTCCCCGGCAAGCAACGCAAGGCTTGGCTCGCCGCCGCCGAACAGGCCCTCGGTGAATACCGCATCAGCATCGGCCTACTTCCGATATCCGAGTTGCTGAAACCCGACGGTTACCTCGCGGATCTCTCCAGCCGCGGCTATGTCGTCACCGCGCCGGACGAGGATGAATCTCAGGATGAGAGCGACGTGGAGCTCGCGCCGACGCTCGATCAAAGCCCCTCGACGCCCGCCGGTTTCGAGTAGCGGTCGGGCCGATCTGGATTCCAATCCCACCTGTATAGGCGATTGGAAGTGAATCGCCAGCGCCGAAACCGGCAGGCTTCGACCGGCCGCTTCTGGCTGGCAACGGCCTTGGGCCGGGGCGGCTTCCGACCCGAAGCGGACATTGATTGCCCTGTATCCCGGCCCCATCAGGACTTTGACGGGAGCGTGGCCCAGCTGACGGCCTGCCTCCTGTTTGTCTGAGTCAATGGTCCTCAGGACTATCCATTGCCACCTTGTCGATGCGCAAAACTCGTTTCGGAACCCATTAGACAATGAAAGCCCTCCGTCTTTTCGCGCTCCCCTTGCTGCTCACGCTCTTGTCTTGCGGCGCGATCGACCAGCCGCGGCTGTATACGAAGGTCCTGTTCGTAGGAAATAGTCTGACCTACGTTGGTAACGTTCCAGCGGTTTACAGCGCGCTTGCGCAGGCAAATGGACACGATTCGCCCAGCGACATGATTGTGCGAGCAGGGGCGACGCTATCTCAACGGGTTGGCGATGGTTCCGTTGCACGTGCGCTCGAAGAGGGCAGTTACACGCATCTGGTGGTCCAAGAGCGCGGCGGTGACTTGATGTGCTCGTTCGGGGCAGGTTCCTGCACACAAGCGCGGGAAGCGGTCCTGGCATTGGCGGACGTCGGCAGGCGGAACGGAGCTGTGGTTCTCCTTCTGGGAACGTACCAGTCGGATCCATCAGCCTCCCGCCAACTGATCGAAAGCGAGTCCGAGGCCGCGCGAAACGCCGGCATTCCATACATCGAAGTTTCTGGGAGGCTGCAGCGCCTGCGCGGCACGGCTCCCGAACTATCCTGGTTCTTTGCTGCGGACGACTTCCATCCGGGGCGGGATCTGGCGCTGCTAAACGCACTTCTTGTCTACCACGCCATTCATGGCGAGCTTCCCCAGCCGGGCCCGCTGACGGTTAAGGCGCCGATATACGGCAGCACCAGTGGCCTTGACGAGACTCTCCGGAATTCGGACGCACCACCACCGCTGGAAACGACGCCCATCGAAGTCCGCTACGATTCCGCCGTCGTGGAAAAGCTGCTCGATTCACTGGTCGCTCCCAGCGGGGACTGAATCTGCACACGTTGTCCGCTCCTGGCCGGAAGTGGAAGTCGGCCACATCAGGCGATGCCAGTCGCCTCCGCCCCAGCTGACTGGCTTAGTCAACACCAGAATCGCTGGTCATCTCATTCCGGCGCAACGGTCAAAGTCGACCAGCGCCCGCATCCGACCTATTCCGTTGAAAAATTCGCGTCGGGCGACTCTGACACTTTGATCCGCCCGTTGTCCGGCGGCTCAGGGCAGCCGGCGAGTCACGAAGTTGACGACGTTCGCCATGCTGTCTGGATCGAAGTTGCTCAAGCCAGCGATAGTGCAGCCTTGGTTGGGCCTCACATTGAGGATGCCGTTCATGCCAGGCGCGCCACCTTCGTGGCCGTATTGCTTGTCCCGGCCCTGACCACTGACCATGAAGCCATAGCCATACCAGCCCTTGATGTTTTGTGGCCCCGTAGCCGCGGCCAGGGATTCTTCCGAAAGCAGCTTTCCTTCCTGCAAAGCGGTGGCGAAATTCACCAAGTCGCGCGGGGTGGTGTACCCACCTCCGGCGGCGGTCCCGCGCCAGGGAAGCCTGGCGGTCTCCCGCACCCAGTTTCCTTCCGTCTCGGTGTAGGCATTCGCACGGTCCGGGACAGCCGCCGTCTCCGGCTCCGCGCCTGTGGCCGTCATGCCTGCGGGGCCGAAGACGTGCTGCTCCACGTAGTCGTAGTAACTCTCGCCGCTGACCGCTTCGATGACCGAGCCGAGGAGAATGTATCCATAGTTCGAGTAGCCTTCCTTCGAGCCGGGCTCGAATTCGAGGTCGTTGGCTGCGAACGCCCCCCAATAGTCCCTGTGCGTCTTGAGTGACTCCGAAATCTTCGGGAAATCGTCGTTGAAGATATTGCCCGTGCCGCTGGTGTGGTTGAGCAGTTGACGCAGCGTGATGGCCTCGGCAGCGGCCTTGTTCGGGTACTCAGGAAGATGGCGCGACAGCGGATCATCGAGAGACAGTCGCTTGGCATCGGCAAGCTGAAGGATGGCCACGGCCGCGAACATCTTCCCCAGCGACGCCATCCGGAAGCGCGTGGCGGCCGACACCGGGATCGAAGCTTCCCGGTCGGCCAGGCCCCCGCTCCATTCGAAATCCGGCTGGCCTTTGCAGCTCATCAGGAAGCTACCCGACAGCTTGTCTGCGGCTTCCAGCTCGTCCAGGCGCCGCGTGGCTTCCTGGACCAGGGCCGCCCGCTCCATAGGCGCGGGCTTGAAGGCGTCGGGGGTCGGAACCCCTTCGAACCTCATCTCATCCATCGCGAAACCATCCTCGTCCTTGAAGATGATGCTCGCCAACATTGCGTTGCCCCACTCGGAGAGCACGAGCGCATCGACCCTCGTCGGCGTATCGGACTTGACCTCAAGAAGCTGCAACTGGCCGGTCGATTCGCGAAAATCGACGAACCACTTGTAGTCATCTTCCTTGTAATACGTCCTGTTGAATTCTTCGAAGTCCCCCTTCTCGCCAGAATTGTGGGAGGTCAGCCACATGTCAAACGCCGCCCTGGCATAGCCGGCGGGCGGGTTCGTCTCGGCACCCGACGTGAGGGGAAACAGCAGCAGTGCGACAAGAAGGAGTTTGAAGATCCGCACGGCTTGCCCCGGAGTCATTGACCAGCCCAGAGAATAGGCGAACCCGTTGGGAGAAGCGCCGAGGGTTAGAAGATATCGGGTTCGACTACCGTGTAACCCCGTGCCCTGAGTACCGCCAGGACTCCCGACGGGCCCAAAAGGTCCGACATGGGCAGGACGGCCAGCGTGCTGGTGTTGTCCGCCAGGGCGGATTCCGCGGCAGTGAGCCAGGCCGCCCGGGCGGCACGGGTCCAGTCGGGCTTTTTCTGGAAGCCCATGGCCTCGTCGTAGGTCGCTTTACAGGCAGGCTTGAGCTCGGCGTGGCGTACAAGCCGCAGTTGGTCGAGGTCGCCTGTGGCCCACGCATTGGCGCCCCGCTTCATGGTCTCGAGGTCGGCCGCGAGCGTCTCGAGGGTCGCCTTGAAGCAGATCACGTCATCGATCCCGGAGTTCGCCAGGGCTTGGATACCCGCCTTGTAGCGGCTTCGATCCAGGGCCAGCGGCATGCGCACGCCCGTGTCCACGATCGAAACGCCGAGCTCCATGGCGCGTGCGCTAACAGCGCTCCAGACGATGTTCGTCCGGGTCATGCCCTCGGCCACAATGGCCGCGTTGTAGAGCTCCTGCGAAGCGAAGACTGGCCGCTGCCGTTCCACCTTCTTGTCATTGGGCAGGTACTGCTGCTTCAGACCCAACCAGACGGCATACGTCTCGGTGGGAATCACATCGGCCAGGGTCCCGCGGTCCGGCAGCTTGATGGCCGCGTTTGCCGAGCGGGCCAGCGTCATCATCTTCATTACATCGCCTGCACTCAGATCGGCCTCGGCGCCGGCCGGACTGAGCACCGCGTCGGCTTGCGCCAGCAGTTCACCCACCTTGAGCGCTTCCCACTTCATGTCGCGCGGCAGCGGGCTGACCGTGCCGAGGATCCAAAGCTGGCGCCCGCCGCTTTCCACCCTCCAGAGGCCTGGGCCCGGCATGACGCCTGTTACCACGACGGTTTCGAGGGTAGGGGACGCGTCGGCCGGAGGGGGCTCTGATGCGCCAGCGGGAAGCGAAAGGAGGCAAGCCAAGACCAGGAACCGGGGCAGATCAGGCATGCGAACTCGATCCAATGTGGTTTAGGCGCAGTGTCTTGCAGCCAAGATGAACACGGGCAATCTAAATTCGTAGGTCTCGGTAACGGTATCCCTAAAGGTTTGTAAGCGGAACAAGTCGGAGGCGGACTTAAGCGGCTGTTCCCCCCGGGGCTGCGGCCAGCATGGGCGACAGGGTCGGCGTTGACCGGGATCTGTGGTCAACACGCCCAACGCACGCACTTTGGGCAGGGGCGGCATCCTAAAGCGGACATTCCTCATCCCTTCAATCGCTGCGTGGGACGCCCTGCGCGCAGGTGATCACTGTCCGGGGTAGCTTCGGATTGTTTACCGGACAAGCCCGGCCTAAACTCAAGACGAATGGTCGGCTTGCGGGCTAGAGGCCGGTGGTTTGATCGGACGTATAACCGGACCATAGCGTCCGCATATTCGGCAGTTAGGCCTGCATTGAAGTGGACACAAATAAGCGTTGCATATTCTGTGAGATCGTCAATCGGACGTCGCCAGCTAGCGTCGTGCTTGACGATGAAAGGACGCTTGCCTTTATCGACCTTCGCCAAGCCAACCCTGGACACGTCCTCGTAGTTCCAAAGATGCACATCAACGACGTCCGTGATCTGGATGCAGACACGGGTAGCGCGCTCATGCAATCCGTTTCACGGGTCACGCGCGCAGTCGCACAGGCCTTCCCAAATAATGGCATCAGCCTTTGGCACTCCATCGGGGAGGCTGCCTTCCAAGAAGTGCCGCATCTCCATATCCACGTACATCCTCGGTTGGACAATGACGGAATTCTTCGCGTATATGACTCTCTTCCAGAGAATGTAGACTTCCCAACGAGAGAAAGGTATGCAGAATTGGTGCGGCATCAACTGCACCGCTCGCAGGCCTAAAACATCATTCAAGCCGACGCCTTCGGCGCGGCTTAACTCTGCGTTAGGCCCCAAACCAATGCACTTCGCGCTCATTCCGCTTCCGACCCGAGCTCTTCAGTTGCTGGCGGACTCGCACATCCCGGACGAGTTCGCTGTTCACGCCGAGCCTGAGTCCATGCCGCCGGCGTTCGTTGCGGCAAGGGCATTGAAGCTGGAAGCCAGTTCTGATCATCCGGCCCTGCCAACTTCTTACCTGATCGTGAGAGAGGGGGACTCGCGTTTCGTGGGCGCGTGCGGTTTTAAGACGCCAATCGGTGCCACCCGCGTTGAAATCGGCTATGGCGTTGCGTCAGTCGCACGTGGGCAGGGCGCAGCCACTGCCGCGCTCAAGCTCCTGACCGAACTTGCCCTTCAATCGGGCTCGTCTGAAGTACTCGCGGAAATCCTTCCAGACAACGAAGCATCCATACGCGTTGCGCAGAAGGCCGGCTTTGTACAAGTCGGCGCCCGAATAGACGAGGACAATGAACACGTCACTCAATGGCTGTACCGCAGTGGGGTCTAGCCCCTCGTTTAACCCCCGACCCGCTATGGCAGGCAATGTAGGCCTGCTGTGCGGCGCCTTCGGCACCTTCGCATAGAAGGCTTACATTGCCTGCCTCCGCGATCGGGGTTAACTCAAACGTTTTTTGGCTAGCCCTGATGTCCGCTCCCGGCCGGCAACGGCCCCGGGCAGGGGCGGCTGCCGACCCGAAGCGCGCTGCGCCAGCACTCTCCAAGTAAACTGAAGCCTTGGCCGCATTCGGCGCGCAACCCCGAGGGTCCTGCACGATGATCAATCAGTCACTGGCGCTGCTGATGGCCGCGCTTCTGTCCCCCGCGGCTGCGCTCTCGCAAGACACAACTCTCCGCGACAATAAGCGGCCGGCGCATCCTGTGGCGGCCGCATTGATGCTGCAAGCGCCGCCAGGCTGCGCACTGGTGGGTAATGCTG
>NZ_JAIBFH010000177.1 GCF_019459675.1 Arenimonas sp. | reverse complement strand
GACCCCGCCACGGCCGAGCTTCGCGAAAACTACGCGATGAAGAACAACACCGTGCCCGATGCCGAGCACCGGCGCGCGATGACGTCCTTCTACTGGTGGACCGCCTGGTCGGCCGTCACCCAGCGCCCCGGAAAGGACATCACCTACACCAACAACTGGCCGCACGAGCCGCTGGTGGGCAACACGCCGCCCTCGAACCTGTTCATGTGGACGGTGTTCAGCGTGCTGTTCCTGATTGCCGGCATCGCGCTGCTGGGCTGGCATTACGCCGTCAACCACAGCCGCGAAGAAGCGCCGCTGCAGCTGCCGGCCACCGACCCGCTGGCTTCCGTGGTGGTGACGCCTTCGATGAAGGCCACGGCCAAGTACTTCTGGATCGTGATCGCGCTGTTCCTGGTGCAGATCGCGCTGGGCGCGATCACCGCGCACTACCAGGTCGAAGGCCAGGAGGCCTACGGCTTCGCGCTGGCCGAATACCTGCCCTATTCGCTCACCCGCACCTGGCACACGCAGCTGGCGGTGCTGTGGATCGCCACGGCCTGGCTGGGCATGGGCCTGTACATCGGCCCGGCCATCTCAGGGCATGAACCGAAATACCAGGCGCTGGGCGTGCACGTGCTGTGGGTCTGCCTGATCGTGATCGTGGTCGGCTCGTTCGCCGGCCAGTGGTTCGCGGTGATGCAGAAGCTGGGCCTGGCCAACAACTTCTGGTGGGGCCACCAGGGCTGGGAATACGTGGACATGGGCCGGTTCTGGCAGTGGTTCCTGTTCGCGGGCCTGGGCATCTGGCTGACGCTGGTGGGCCGCTGCCTGGTGCCGGCCATTCGCGCCGGCGGTGAATCGCGGTCCATCACCACGCTGCTGTTCCTGTCCACCATCGCGATTGGCCTGTTCTACGGCGCCGGCCTGATGTGGGGCGAGCACACCCATCTGTCGATGGTGGAGTACTGGCGCTGGTGGGTGGTGCACCTGTGGGTGGAGGGCTTCTTCGAGGTGTTCGCCGTCGCGGTGGTCGCCTTCCTGTTCACCAAGCTGGGCCTGATCAAGACCAGCACGGGCACGATGGCCACGCTGTTCGCCACCATCGTGTTCATGGCCGGCGGCGTGCTGGGCACCCTGCACCACCTGTACTTCACCGGCACGCCGGTGGCGGTGATCGCGCTGGGCGCTTCGTTCTCGGCGCTGGAAGTGGTGCCGCTGGCCTATGTCGGCTTCGAGGCCTACCACACGTTCAAGCTGGGCCACGCCACGCCTTGGATGCAGCGCTACAAGTGGCCGATCCTGTTCTTCGTGGCGGTGGCGTTCTGGAACCTGGTGGGCGCGGGCCTGTTCGGCTTCCTGATCAACCCGCCGCTGCCGCTGTACTACATGCAGGGACTGAACCTGACCCCGCTGCATGGCCACACGGCGCTGTTTGGCGTGTACGGCATGCTGGGCATCGGCCTGATGCTGTTCTGCCTGCGTGGCCTCAAGCCCGACGCGATCTGGCCCGATGCACCGCTGCGCACCGCGTTCTGGGCGCTGAACATCGGCCTGGTGGGCATGGCGCTGTTCACCCTGCTGCCGATCGGCATCCTGCAGCTGGTCGCGGCGATCGACCACGGCTACTGGTACGCGCGTTCCGCCGACTTCATGCAGCAACCGCTGATCGAGATGCTGGTGTGGATGCGCGTTCCGGGCGACACCATCTTCAGCATCGGTGCGCTGTCGCTGGCCTGGTTCGTGGCGCGGCTGTGGATTGCCCCGCGCAAGGCGCCGGCCAAGGTTGAAGGAGCGACCGAAGCCGCCCGCTGATGCTGGCGGCGGTTCGGGGAGGGAGCACGGGGCCCCGCCACCGGCCCCCGGTTTTTTTTGTGAGGGGGGGGGGGGGGCTGAACCGGGGGAAAGCCCCCCCCCGG
>NZ_JAIBFH010000173.1 GCF_019459675.1 Arenimonas sp. | reverse complement strand
ACCCCGGGGGGGGGGTGGGGGGTGGTCGCCCCCCCCCCTACCCCCACCCCGGCCCCCACACCCTAAACCCCCGCGGCGGCATGCTGGCGGGGGCCCCACAGCCAGCGCGCGCTGAACACCGGGTACTGGCGATAGCGCGCCCAGGACCAGTCGCCGCCTACCAGGACTTCAGCGGGCAGTACCTGCCCCAGCGGGTAAGGGCTCACTGCTTCTCGCCGCGCAGTGTCTGGCCGCCCTGCAGCAAGGTGACGGCGCTCACTTCGCCAGCCTCGTCGCGCTCGAAGCGGAACTCGGCGCCCACCTGGTCGACCGCGAAAACATCCGCCGCCACCACCGTCGTCGGCAGGGCCGGCTGCCCGGTGCCCTGGATGTGCAGCGCACTGTCCTTGACGAACACCTTCAGCACGAAGCCCGGCATCAACGGATAGTCGCCGGCATACCGCGCCAGCTGGTCGGGCGCGGGCATCGGCAGGGCCGGCTTGGTGCCGCCGCCGGTGCGAACGGCCGCCGCCGCGCCGCCCATCTGCAGCCAGGTGAAGCCGTGGCTACCGTCAGCCTTGCGCTGCGGCTTGAGCAGGGCGTCGAAATCGAGGGGATAGAAGTCGCCCGCGTCGTCATAACCCATCCTGAAGCGCGGCTGGCCCGTGGCCTGGATAGCCAGGGCATCGCCATCGCGTGACAGCGCCATGGCCATGCCGCCCTGCAGCGTGTACTCGCCCACGAGGGCGTCGATCAACTCACCAGGCGCGGGCACCGCCTTGCGTGGCTTGCCCAGCGGCTGCGAGGCATCGGCCAGGTGCAGGCCCAGGCTGCCCAGTCCGCCCAGCGAGTGCAGCGCCGTATCGGACAGCACCACCACGCCACGCCCACGCTCGCGGTCGAACGCCACCAGGGACGAGAATCCACCCGTGCCGCCCTCGTGGGCGTGCCAAGTGTGGCCGTTGATGTCGTCGAGCATCCAGTTCATCGCCATCGGCGGCTGGCCATCGGGAACCACCGGCTGCTGGCTTAGCGCGAGCGCGGAAACAATGGGCAGCGGCGGCTGGCCCAACTGCGCCTGCACGTAGCGCACCATGTCGTCGAGCGTGGCACGCACGCCGCCCACGCCGGCCAGGTCGGTCTTGAAGTTCCAGGGCGGGGTCGGCTTGCCGTTGGGCAGGTGGCCGACCGCGGCGCGTATGCCCTCCGGCCGCGTGTTGACATAGGCGCCCCGCATGCCCAGCGGCGTGAAAAGGCGCTCGCCAAGCAGGCTTTCGAAATCGGTGCCGGCCCGGCGCGCCACGGCCTCGCTGAGCAGCATCGAGGCGAAGTTGGAATATGCGAACGCCGTGCCGGGCGCGGCGTCGAGCGTGCTGCGCTCCAGCGCCGCGAACAGCATCGCGGCGTCCACGGCCGCGTAGGGATCATTCGGATCGACGATGGGCACGCCTGGCGGCAGCGCCGGCAGGCCGCTGGTGTGGCTGACGACGTGCCTGATCAGGATGGGCTGGCCCTGGAACTCAGGCACCCGCGTGCCTTCCGGCAGCCAGGCCGACAGCGGGTCGTCCAGCGAAGCCTTGCCTTGACCGATCAGGTCGGCCAGCAGCGCGGCGGTCATGGTCTTGCTCACCGAACCGATCTCGAACGCGGTGTTCGCATCGATGCGGCCGGTCTGGGCGGCGTTGGCGCAGACATAGGCGCGCGACACGCCGCCGTCGATCACGGCCACCGCGAAGCAGGCGCCGGTGCGGTCGCCCTGCAGTCGCTGCTCGACGATGGCCTGCAGCTGCGCATCGGTGCTTGCCTGCGCGGGCGAGGCCAGGACGGCGGCGGTGGCTATCACGAGGGCGTTGAGCGTCGGGTTCATGGCGGAGCTCCGGTTTGGGGTGCAGCCAGACTGCCCCGGCGTGAATCTGGCTGCCGGACTTTGCGACGAAACGGGCCCTGGCGGCGACGGAGTACGTTCCCGCCCCAACCAGCGCGTCCCGCGAGCCGGCAAGGGTGGCCGCGGGTCAATCCTCCAGCAGTTGCCGCAGGGCCTGGGCATACCGACGGGCGACAGGCTCGCGGTCGTGATGGCGGCCGTCGGCCACCACCCGCCGACCGGCCACATGGGCTTCCTTGACCAGACCCCGGTTGCCGGCGAACACGAAACGGTCGAGCAGGTCGCCGCGCGCAGCGGCCGCGAGCGCCGGCGCGCGGTCGTCGAGCACGATGAAATCACCCGCCGCCCGCTCGCCCTGCCCGCAGGCACGCAGGCCGCCGCGCAGTGCCTGGGCGTAGAGGAACTCGCCCGTGCTGGGCTGGGACGCGCTGACGGCGATGTTGCGGTGCCGGGTCAGCAGCCTCTGGCCGTATTCGAGCCAGCGCAGCTCCTCCACCGGCGACACGGACACATGCGAATCCGAACCGATGCCCCACTGTCCACCGGCAGCCAGGTAATCGCGCAGCGGGAACAGCCCGTCGCCCAGGTTGGCTTCGGTGGTCGGGCAGATGGCTACCGTGGCGCCGCTGCGGACGATGCCCTGCACTTCCGCCGCTTCCAGGTGGGTGGCGTGCACCAGGGTCCAGCGCGCGTCCACGTCGGCATTGGCCAGCAGCCACTCCACCGGCCGGGCGCCGCGCAGCGCAAGGCAGTCCTGCACTTCGCCGATCTGTTCGGCAATGTGGATGTGGATCGGCAGCGGTTCACCGCCCACCGCTGCCAGCACTTCGCGCATCGCCGCCAGGGGCACCGCACGCAGGCTGTGCAGGGCGATGCCGACGGCCAGGGTGTCGTCCTGCTGCGCGCGCAGCGCCTGCAGCAGCGACAGGTAGGCGTCCAGGGAATGACCGAAGCGGCGCTGCCGTTCCGACAGGGCGCGACCGTCGAAGCCGCCGCTCATGTACAGCACCGGCAGCAGGGTCAGGCGGATGCCGGCGTCGCGCGCCGCGGCCACCAGCGCCAGCGACATGTGCGCCGGGTCGTCATAAGGGCGGCCGTCGGGCCGGTGGTGCAGGTACTGGAATTCGCAGACGCTGGTGTAGCCGGCCTCCAGCATCTCCACGTAAAGCTGGGTGGCCACCGCGTGCATCGAATCGGGCGTGATGCGGCCGGCGAAGCGGTACATCAATTCCCGCCAGGTCCAGAAGCTGTCTTCGGGATGGCTCTGGCGTTCGGCCAGTCCGGCCATCGCGCGCTGGAACGCGTGCGAATGCAGGTTGGGCATTCCGGCCAGGCGCCAGCGCACGTGCGCGTCGGAGCCCGGGGAAACGGCCTCGTCGTGGCCCTGGGCCCAGCCGGTGGACAGGAAGGCATGGTCGGCGCGCTGGTTCGGCATGGGCCGGAGTTTGGCATGTCGTCGCGCGGGCCGCATACACTAGGGCCATGGCTGCCCTCACCGGAATCGTCGTGCTCGATCTTTCGCGCGTCCTCGCCGGACCGTGGTGCGCGATGATGCTGGCCGACCTGGGCGCGGACGTGGTCAAGATCGAGTCGTTCACCGGCGACGACACCCGCGGGCTCGGCCCCCCCTTCCTGCACGGCATGTCGGCTTACTTCGCCTGCTGCAACCGCAACAAGCGCTCGCTGGCGATAGACCTGAAGTCGCCCGCGGCGCGACCGCTGCTCGAAGCCCTGGTACGCAAGGCCGACGTGCTGGTGGAAAACTTCCGCACGGGCGCCGCCGAAGCGCTGGGCGTGGGCTACGAAGCGATGGCGGCCATCAATCCGCGGCTGGTGTATTGCTCGATATCGGGCTACGGCCGCGACGGCCCGCAGGCCACCCGCCCGGGCTATGACTTCGTGGTGCAGGCCGAGGCCGGGATGATGGCGATCACCGGTCCCGCCGACGGCGACCCGGCGAAAGTGGGCGTGGCCGTGGCCGACCTGGCCACCGGCCAAAACGCGGCCACCGCCGTGCTGGCGGCGCTGCTGCAGCGCGAACGCACGGGCCTGGGCCAGCACATCGACATCTCCCTGTTCGACTCCCAGCTGGCCTGGCTGGCCAATATCGGCAGCAGCGCCCTGTTCACCGGCGAACCCACCCAGCGGCGCGGCAATACCCACGCCAGCATCGTGCCCTATGAAGCGTTCCGCGCCAGCGACCAAGCCTTCGTACTGGCCGTGGCCAGCGAAAAACTCTGGGCGAAGGCCTGCATCGCGCTCGATCGCCGCGACCTGGCCGACGACCCGCGCTACGCCAGCAACGCTGCGCGCGTCGAGCATCGCCAGGCGCTGGGCGAAGAGCTCGCCGCGCTGTTCGCCACGGCGCCGGCCGCGCACTGGCTGGCGCTGTTCGCCGCTGCGGGCGTGCCCGCCGGGCCGATCAACTCCGTCACCCAAGCCCTTGCACATCCGGTGGCTGAGGCCCGCGGCATGCGCATCGAGATCGATCACATCCCGATGATCGGCAGCCCCTTGAACCTGTCCGCCTCGCCCCGGCGGCTCGAGCGCGCGCCGCCGACCCTGGGCCAGCACAGCGACGAGATAGCGCACGAATGCTGCCTGGACGCCGACGCCCTGCGCGCCGCCGGAGCGGTGCTATTAGCGGCCGCCGGGCGCCGCCCTGGGACCGTCTGCTGCTGGATGCGCGTCTGGCGACGCGGCGCGACGACCTGGGCGCCTATGGCGCCATCGACGACGGCGCGCTGGCCTGGAAGGACGGCCTGGTCACCTATGCCGGACCTCGCAGCGAACTTTCCGGCGCACCGGCGGACCTGGCCGCGCGCGTGGATTCCGCCCAGGGCCGCTGGATCACTCCGGGCCTGGTGGACTGCCACACCCACCTGGTGTTCGCCGGCGACCGCGCACAGGAGTTCGAGCGTCGCCTGCAGGGCGCCAGCTACGAACAGATCGCCCGCGAAGGCGGCGGCATCCTTTCCACCGTCAACGCCACACGCGCCGCCAGCGAAGCCGCGCTGCTGGCGGCGTCGCTGCCGCGCGCGCGGGCGCTGCGCGCCGACGGCGTCACCACGGTGGAAATCAAGTCCGGCTACGGCCTGGACCTGGAGGGCGAGCGCCGCATGCTGCGCGTGGCCCGTGAGCTGGGCCAGACGCTGGGAATGACCGTGCGCACCACCTACCTGGCCGCACACGCGCTGCCGCCCGAGTACGCCGGGCGCCCCGACGACTACATCGGCGCCGCCTGCGGCTGGCTCACCGCACTGCACGGCGAAGGCCTGGTGGACGCCGTGGACGCCTTCTGCGAAGGCATCGGCTTCAGCCCCGCACAGACACGGCGCATGTTCGAAACCGCCCGCGCGCTCGGACTGCCGGTGAAGCTGCACGCCGACCAGCTCAGCGACCTGGGCGGTGCCGCGCTCGCGGCGGAATTCGGCGGCCTGTCGGCCGACCATGTCGAATACGCCAGCGAAGACTCCGTGCGTGCGATGGCGCGCACAGGAACCGTGGCCGTGCTGCTGCCCGGTGCCTTCCACGTGCTTCGCGAAACGCGGCTGCCGCCGCTGGACCTGTTCCGCCGGCACGCGGTGCCGATGGCCGTCGCCACCGACCTCAATCCCGGCACGTCGCCGCTGCAGTCGCTGCGCCTGGCCATGGTGCTGGCCTGCACGCACTTCCGCCTGACGCCCGAAGAAGCGCTGCGCGGCGCCACCGTACACGCGGCGCAGGCGCTGGGCCTGCACGACCGCGGCCGGCTTGCGCCGGGTCAGCGCGCGGACTTCGTGCAGTGGAACATCGGCCATCCCGCCGAACTTTGCTACTGGCTGGCGGGAGACCTGGCCCACAGCGTGGTGATCGCGGGCCGTCGCGTCTGCGACTGACGCGCGGCGGCGCCCGGCCCCCAAAACGCCGAAGCCCCGCCGGGGCGGGGCTTCGCAGCGGCAGCGCCAGGGCGCTGCAGGATTACTTGGCGGCGGCGGCTTTCTTGGCCGGAGCCTTCTTGGCGGCCGGCTTGGCGGCGGCCACCGGGGCCTTCACCGTGGCGGCGGCGACGCCGGTCGGCTTCTTGCTGGTCTGCGCGCGCGCATTGCCGTGGCTGCCGGTGAAACGCTTGCCCTTGGCGGTTTTCTTGTCGCCCCTACCCATGGTGATTCCTTGACTGTGATGTGCGGTTAAGCGCGTAGCGTATCACCGAGGGCCTTCCCAACCAAACGGGCCGGGCCGGCCGGTCAGTGCGAGTGGCCCCAGGAAAGCCGCAGGTTGACCAGGTGCGCCAGCGCGATCAGCACGCCGCCGACGGTCATCGCCACCGCATGGGGCACCACCGACGCATGCAGCGGCGGATAAAGCAGCGAGCCCCAGATCAGCAGCAGGCCGGGCGCCACCAGCAGCCAGGCATGGTAGGCCCGGTGCCCGCGGTAGCCCAGGTAAAGGCTGGTGACGGCCAAAACCGTGGCGAAAATGCTGAAGGCGACCTCGAGGCCGTGCCAGGCCACCAGGCCCAGACCCAGCGTGGGCAACAGCGCCAGCGCGATCGGAATCATCGCGCAGTGCAGGGCGCAGATGAACGCGCCCCCCGCGCCGAGGCGGTCGGCCCAGACGGGCAGTTTCACAGTGCGGCGTTTGACGATGGCGACCATGACATCCGGGGGGTTGCGCGATTGATGAAACAATATAACATTCCAGCCCATCCTAGGCAACCGGACCCCGCCAATGAAGCAACCTCGACGTTTCGCCCCGCTGATGGCCGCCATCGCGCTCGCCTTGCCCGCCCTGGCGCTGGCCCAGGCGGCGCCGGACGAAGAAGAACACGAGCACACCACGGCCAAGACCCTGGATACGATCGAGGTCACCGCGTCGCCGCTGCGCAACGCCATCGACAACCTCGCGCGACCGGTGTCCGTCCTGGCCGGCCAAGAGCTCGACGCCCGGCGCGCCGGCACCCTGGGCGAAACGCTGGAACGCCAGAGCGGCGTGCAGTCGTCCTACTTCGGCGCCGGCGTCGGCCGGCCGATCATCCGCGGCCAGGACGGCGCGCGCGTGCAGGTGCTGAGCAGCGGCACCAGCTCGCTGGACGTGTCCACCGTCAGCGCCGACCACGCGGTCACCATCGAACCCTTCCTGGCCGACCAGATCGAAGTACTCAAGGGCCCGGCGACGCTGCTTTACGGCAGCGGCGCGATCGGCGGCGCGGTGAACGTGGTGGACGGTCGCATCCCGATGGCGCCGGCAGGCCGCGCCGCCTCGGGCCGCGCCGAGCTTCGCCACGGCAGCGCCGCGGACGAGAACACCGGCATGGTCCGCTTCGACGGCGATGCCGGCGCACTGACCCTGCACGTGGATGCCTTCCGCCGCGAAAGCGGCGACTACCGGATCCCGGGCTTTGCCTTCTCGCCGGCGCTGATCGCCGAAGAGCTGGCGGAGGGCGAGGAAGTGGACGAATTCGCGCGCGGGCGGCTGCCCAACAGCGCCCTGACCACGCAGGGCGGCGGCATCGGCGCCAGCTGGTTCGGTGAAGACGCCTGGTTCGGCGCATCCGCCGGCACATACCGCACGAACTACGGCATCCCGCCGGGTGCCCATGCGCATGAAGGGGAAGAGGAAGGCCACGAGGAAGGCGAGCACGAGGAAGAAGAGGTCGAGATCGTGCGGCTGGACATGCGCCAGGACCGCTTCGAGTTCCGCGGCGGCCTGCGCAACCTCGGACCGCTGCAGGAGATCAACTACCGCGTTACGCGCAGCCTGTACGAACACACCGAGTTCGAAGGCGACGAAGTGGGCACCGTTTTCGAGAACATCGGCACCGAGGCTCGCGTCGAAGCGGTGCAGAACGAGATCAACGGCTGGCGCGGCGCGGTGGGCCTGCAGTACGGCCACCGCGATTTCTCGGCCATCGGCGACGAGGCGTTCGTGCCGCCGTCCATCAGCCGCGACATCGGCCTGTTCGTGCTGCAGGAGCGCGATTTCGGCGACTTCAAGCTTGAACTCGGCGCACGCCACGACCGCGTCAGCGTCGATCCCGAGAACGGTGCAACCGTGGACCGCAACGCCACCAGCCTGGCGCTGGGTGGCCTGTGGCACTTCAGCGAGCTGATGCACCTGAGCGTGAACCTTGACCGCGCCGAGCGCGCGCCCACGGCCGAGGAGCTGTTCTCGGACGGCCCGCACGTCGCCACTCAGAGCTTCGAGATCGGCGACGCGGGGCTGGACGTGGAAACGTCCACCAGCGCGGAAATCGGCCTGCACCTGCATCAGGGCCGGTTCGAGGGCAAGGCGTCGGTTTACCGGTCGAACTATGGCGACTACGTGTACCTGGAAGACACCGGCGGCGAAGAAGACGGCCTGCCAGTGCGCGCCTGGGTCCAGGGCGACGCCACGTTTACGGGCTGGGAGCTGGAAGGCAGCGTGGAGCTGTTCGAAAACCGCAGCGGCGCGTGGCAGCTGAGCGTGTTCGCCGACGCCGTGGACGCCAAGCTTGACGGCGGCGGGCGCCTGCCGCGCATCGCCCCGGGCCGGGTGGGCGCCGACCTGAACTGGTCACTCGACGGCTGGCGCGCCCGCGTGGGCGCCGTGCGCGTGGCCGACCAGGACGACGTGGCCACGCTGGAAACGCCGACGCAGGGATACACGCGCGTGGACGCCGGCCTGGCCTACCACTGGGACGTGGGCAGCGCCGGCTGGGAGGCGTTCTTCGAAGGCCGCAACCTGACCGACAAGGACGCCCGCGTGCACACGTCCTACCTCAAGGACTTCGCCCCGCTGCCGGGCCGCAACCTCGCGGTGGGCGTGCGGGTCGCCTTCTGAGGCACCGTGCCGGCGGGGACTATTCGAAGTCCTCGCCGTCGCTTTCCTTGACTGAGTCGGGCCGTTCGTCGGAGTCTTCGGCGACGACTTCGGGGCCATGCGGCTTGGCCGCTTCGCTGACCGCCTGCTGTTCGCTGGTTTCGGTGCCCAGGTGGAACGCCGCGTAGCCGGGCAACACCGCCTGGTTCTGCGCCATGCCGATCACCCGACCGGCCACGGGCGCCAGGATATAGCGCTGGACGTTGGTCACCGGATTGATCACCCGCCCGAGTTTCTGCCCCGCCAGCACGCGCTGGCCCAGCGCCACCTGGCTGATCAGCAGGCCGCCGGAATTGGCGCGGACCCAGCGCGAATCCAGGAAGATCGGCGCCGGCTCGGGCGCTTCCAGCGCAACAGCCGCCACGTCGGTGGGCGGCGCCAGGCCGGCGTCCGGGTCTTCCAGCATTTCCAGCTTCACCAGCAGGCGATCGATCGCGGCCACCGCCTCGGCGATCTCCGCCGGCTCCAGCCGCGTGGGCGCACCGGCCTCGAACGTCACCGCCGGAATGCCCACGGCCGTGGCGGCCACCCGCAGCATGCCCCTGTTGCCGGGACTGTGCAGCACCACCGTCGCGCCGAAGCCCCGGGTGAATTCGAGCACGTCGGGATTGGTAAGGTCGGCGCGCACCTGCGGCAGGTTGGACCGGGCGAACGAACCGGTATGGAAATCCACCAGCATGTCGCAGTGCTTGACGATGTCCTGGAAGAAGCCGTCGGCGATGCGCGACGCGATGCTGCCCTGGCGCGTGCCCGGGAAGGATCGGTTGAGGTCGCGGCGGTCGGGAAGGTAGCGGCTGCCGCGCGAGTAACCGAAGACGTTGACGATGGGCACGCCAATCACGGTGCCCGACAGGCGCGTGGGGTCGATGGCATGCGAAATGCGGCGCACGATCTCCACCCCGTTGATCTCGTCGCCATGGACGCCGGCAGTGAGGCACAGCACCGGGCCCGCCATCGCGCCGCGCGCCACGACCACCGGGCTGGCGATCTCGGCATTGCTGATGCCGCCGCGCGGCCGCCATTCCAGCTGCAGGCGCGTGCCGGGCACCACCAGTCTGTCCAGGATGGCCAGCGGCGTCACCAGGTCGGGCAGCTCCACTTCGGGCAACAGCAGGCCCACCGGCGGTGGCCTGCTGGGGTCGGCGGTGATGCCGGGGATGTCGACCGGGAAGTCCTGCGCAGCCGCGCCGAACGCCGCAGCCAGCAGGGCAAGGGCCAGCGCGGGCCGCGTCATGCCGCCGAGCACGTCGCGCACAGACCGTGCACCTCGAGGGTTTGTGCCCGCGGGTGGAACCCCAGCGCCTTGGCCTGGGCATCGAGCAGGCGCGTGATGCGCTCGTCCTCGAGTTCGATCGCCGAGTGGCAGCCGTCGCAGATCAGGAACGGCACCGAGTGCGGTTCCTGCGGATGGTGGCAGCCGACGAACGCGTTCACCGACGCCAGCCGGTGGATGAAGCCCTGTTCAAGCAGGAACTCCAGCGCCCGGTACACGGTGGGTGGCGCACTGCTGCCGTTGGCGAGCTTCATGGAGTCGAGCAGGTCGTAGGCTTTCACCGGCTTGCCTGCGTCCGCGATCAAGCCCAGCACCTGGGCGCGCAGCGGCGTAAGCCGGATGCCGCGCTCGGTGCAGGCGGCTTCCACCGCCCGCAGATACCCGCGGGCGTCGTGGACATGATGCTCGGGATTGGTGCAGTCGTCGTGGTGGGCGTGCTTGGCCATGTGGCTAGGGTGGGCCTTGGCCGGATCTAAATCAATTCAGAGCCGGCGGCGGCGCAGCCTGTGTTCAGTCGGCGATCCGTGTGAGCGCCGCGTCAATGCGCTCCAACGCCTCATGGCGACCCGCCAGGAACACGGTGTAGTCGATGGACGGACTGACCTGCGTGCCGGTGATGGCCACGCGCAGCGGCTGGGCGATCTTGCCCAGGCCCAGGCCCAGCGCTTCGCCGGTGGCCTGCAGAGCGCCGTGCACGGATTCAACGGTCCATTCGTCCAGCGCTGCCAGCTGCGCACGCACGGCCTCCAGCGGCGCGCGCGCGGCGGCCACCAGATGCTTGGCCACCGCGGCCGGGTCGTACTGGGTCAGCGGCTCGTACCAGACGGCGGCGCGTTCGGCCATTTCCTTGAGCGTCTGCACCCGGTCGCGCAGCGCCACCACCACGTCCGCCGCCTTGGGTCCCTTCGCCAGGTCGAAACCCGCGGCGCGCAGCTGCGGCTCGAAGTGCACGGCCACGTCGGCCGGGTCATCGGTCTTGAGGTAGTGCTGGTTGAGCCAGCCCAGCTTGGCCGGGTCCAGGCGCGAGGCCTTCTGGTTCACGTCCTCGATGGCGAACAGCGCCTTGAGCTCGTCGCGGCTGAAGATTTCCTGGTCGCCGTGCGACCAGCCCAGGCGCGCCAGGTAGTTCACCAGGGCATGCGGCAGGTAGCCTTCGTCCTTGTACGACATGACGTTGGCGGCGCCCGAGCGCTTGCTGAGCTTGGCGCCCTCGGGGTCGAGGATCATCGGCATGTGCGCGAAGTGCGGCACCGTCGCGCCCAGGGCCCGGTAGATGTTGATCTGGCGGGGCGTGTTGTTGACGTGGTCGTCGCCGCGGATGACGTCGGTGATGCCCATGTCCATGTCGTCCACCACCACCGCGAAGTTGTAGGTGGCGTAGCCGTCGGGGCGGAAGATCACCAGGTCGTCGAGTTCTTCGTTGCTCCACTCGATGCGGCCCTTGATCTTGTCGTCGAACACCACGCTGCCACCCACCGGGTTCTTGAAGCGGATGACGCGGTTGGGGTCGTCGCGGTAGGGCTCGTTGCGGTCGCGGTAGTAGCCGTTGTAGCGCGGCTTGAGCTGGGCGGCCATGGCGGCCTCCCGCGCGGCGTCGAGCTCCTCGCGGGTCTCGTAGGCGTAATAGGCGGTGCCGTCGGCGACCATTTTCTCGGCCACTTCGCGGTACCGGTCCAGCCGATGGGTCTGGAAGATGGGGCCCTCGTCATACTCCAGGCCCAGCCAGTCCATGGCTTCCAGGATGGCGTCGATGGCCGCCTGGGTGCTGCGCTCGCGGTCGGTGTCCTCCACCCGCAGGATGAACTGGCCGCCCCGGCGGCGCGCTTCCAGATAGCAATAAAGCGCCGTGCGGGCGCCGCCGATGTGCAGGAAGCCGGTGGGGCTGGGGGCAAAACGGGTGCGGCAGGTCATCGGGCGAGGCTCTGGAAGACGGCAGGACGCGCATTTTACGGGAATTCGCCGCCCGGCTCGCGCCAACGGGCGGGTATCATGGGGTCTGTCCCGTCCCTACCCCCGGAGCCCGGATGTCGGTCCGCCTGACGCTGTTGTTCGCCCTGCTGCTTGCGCCAACCTGGGCTGCCGGCGCCGTGGGCCCCGGGGGGGCGCCCGCCCAGGGGCCCCCCGCCCCCCCCCCCCCCCCCCCGC
>NZ_JAIBFH010000155.1 GCF_019459675.1 Arenimonas sp. | reverse complement strand
GTAAGCGGCCCCCTCCCTGGCCCCTTGCGGCCTGCGGGCGGGCCCCGGCCGGGCCCAGGGCCGGGGCGGCGGCCGCGCGGGCGCGGCTGAGGTTGGCGGCGGCCTGGCGCCACAGCTGCTCGGCCTGGGCCAGCTCGCGGGCCAGGCGTTCGGACCGGTCGGTGGCGCCGCTGAGGGTTTCCAGCTCGGCCTGCTGCTCGTCCAGGCGCGCGGCCAGGCCCTCCAGCGGCACGCGGTGCTTGCGCGCCAGTTCGTGCAGGCGGGTCAGGCGGTCTTCGAGCTGCTGCAGCCGGTCGGGGTCCAGGTCGAAGTCGTCGCGGATGCGTTCGAGGCCCGCGCCGGCCTCGGACAGCTGGATGTCGGCCGACTCCAGCAGCGCCACCACCTCGGCCAGACGCGGTTCGTCGGCGCTCAGGCGCGCCAGCTCGGCGCTGACCTGGTGCAGGGCGCGGCCCAGCGACAGGCCTTCGTCGCCGGCCAGGCGGGCCAGGGCGGATTCGCAGCCCTGCAGCAGCCCGGCGGCATTGGCCTGGCGGCGGTGCGCGGCCAGCAGGTCTTCGATGGCGCTGGCCTGCAGGTCTTCGCGGCTGAGTTCGTCCACCTGGTGCTGCAGCCAGGCCACGCGCTCGCCGACGTCGCCGGCGCGGGCGATCTCGGCCAGGTCGCGGTCGATCGCGATCCACCGCTGGGCAATTTCGCGCACCTGGGCCATCAGGGGCTCGTGGCGACCGAAGGCGTCCAGAAGGGCCAGCTGGTGGCCGCGGTCGAGCAGCGCCTGGTGTTCGTGCTGGCCGTGGATTTCCACCAGGCGGCCGCCCAGCTCGGACAGCTGGCCCAGGGTGGCGGGCCGGCCGTTGATCCAGGCCCGCGAGCCGCCGTCGGCGCGGATGACGCGGCGCAGCTGGCAGCCCTGGTCGTCGTCGAGCTCGTTTTCGCGCAGCCAGGCCAGGGCGCCCGGGGCGTCGTGCAGGTGGAATTCCGCGGCCAGCTCGGCGCGCTCGGCACCGTGGCGGACGATGCCGGCGTCGGCGCGCGCACCGGTCAGCCACATCAGGGCGTCGACCAGCAGCGACTTGCCGGCGCCGGTTTCGCCGGAAACCACCGTCATACCGGGCCCGAACGCAAGTTCGGCGGCGCTGACGACGGCAAAATCCTTGAGGGTGAGATGGGTAATCATGGGCTGGGCGATTTTGCCTGAATCACCCATGGTTAAGGTGCGCCCGCTGCGATGGCATCCCAGACCCCGGTCCCGTGCGGTAGGAAAAGCACTCCTTGCGCCTGCCGCCCGCCGGCCTTATCTATGGAGGATGGAACTGAGCCTCGACCCGCGCGCGCGCCGCCTCCTGCGCACCCTGATATCCCAGCACATCCGCGACGGCGAGCCGGTGGGCTCGCGCACGCTGGCGCGCAGCTCGGGCCTGGACGTCAGCCCGGCCACCATCCGCAACATCATGGCCGACCTCGAGGAAATCGGCCTGGTGGCCGCGCCGCACGCCTCGGCCGGCCGCATTCCCACGGCGCAGGGCTACCGGGTGTTCGTCGACAGCCTGCTGCAGATCAAACCGGTGCAGGAAGCCGAGGTGTCGCGCATGCGCGCCAACCTGGCGGCCGGGGCCGGCACCCAGGCCCTGCTGTCGAACACCAGCGAGCTGCTGTCGGCAATGAGCCAGTTCGTGGGCGTGGTGACCGTGCCCCAGCGGGGCCAGTTCGCGTTCCGGCACATCGATTTCGTGCCGCTGGACGGCCAGCGCGTGCTGGTGATCCTGGTGTTCACCGACAACGAGGTGCAGAACCGCATCATCACGCCGCGCCGGGCGTATACCCCGTCCGAGCTCGAGCAGACCGCCAACTTCCTCAACAGCCATTTCGCCGGCCGCCCGCTGCAGGAGATCCGCGCCACGCTGCTGCGCGACCTGCGCGACACCCGCAGCGAGATGGAGCAGCTGCTGTCGGCCGCGGTGGAGCTGTCCGAACAGGCCCTGGGCGGCCCGCCGGGGAGCAACGACGACATGCTGCTGGCCGGCCAGACCCGCCTGATGGGCGTACAGGAGCTGTCCGACCTGGACCGGCTGCGCGAGCTGTTCGAAGCCTTTTCCCGCAAGCGCGAGATCCTGCAGCTGCTCGAACGCACCATCCACGCCCAGGGCGTGCGTGTGTTCATCGGCGAAGAGACCGGCCTGGCGCCGCTGGACGGCTGCACCGTGGTCACCGCCCCCTACGGCGCCAATGGCCGGGTGCTGGGCGTGCTGGGCGTCATCGGCCCGACCCGCATGGCCTACGATCGCGTCATTCCCATGGTGCAGGCCACTGCCGACCTGCTCGGGGCCGCCTTGAATCCCGAGGCGCCGGCCCCATAAGCCTGACTCAGCCCGCGGGCAGCGCGGGGCAGCCACACTGGAATCCCATGACCCATCAAGAAAACACCCCGGACGCCCCGACGCCCGAAGACGACTACGGACTGGACGGCGAGCTCGAGCAGCTGCGTGCCGCCATGGCCAGCCTGCGCGAAGAAGCCCTGCGTGAGCGCGCCGAGCTCGACAACCAGCGCAAGCGCCTGGCGCGTGACGTGGACCAGGCCCGCCGCTTCGCCAACGAAAAGCTGCTCTCGCAGCTGCTGCCCGTGCTCGACAGCCTGGATGCCGGCCTGCTGGCCGCCAGCGCCGAAACCGGCCCGCTCAAGGACGGCCTGGAGATGACCCTGCGCCAGCTGCTCAAGGTGGGCGCCGACAACGGCATGACCCAGCTCGACCCGATCGGCGTGGCCTTCGACCCCGAGTGGCACCAGGCCATCAGCCAGATCCCGGCCAGCGGCGCCGAGCCCGGCACGGTGGTGCAGGTGTTCCAGAAGGGCTACAGCCTGAACGATCGCCTGCTGCGCCCGGCCCTGGTGGTGGTTGCCGCCGGCTAGCGCGTGACGGGGACTTGAAGAAGCAGGTCCCGACCCCACTTTTGAACCATCCGCGGCCGAGGCCGCACGACACAGCATTTTGACGGAGAACTTTCATGGGCAAGATCATCGGCATCGACCTGGGTACCACCAACAGCTGCGTGTCCGTCATGGAAGGCGGCGTAGCCAAGGTCATCGAGAATTCCGAAGGCGACCGCACCACGCCTTCGGTCGTCGCCTTCACCAAGGACGGCGAAGTCATCGTTGGCGCCTCGGCCAAGCGCCAGGCCGTCACCAACCCCAAGAACACCTTCTACGCGGTGAAGCGCCTGATCGGCCGCAAGTTCACCGACGCCGAAGTGAAGAAGGACCTCGACCTGGTGCCCTACGGCATCCAGGCCCACGACAACGGCGACGCCTGGGTCAGCACCAGCGACGGCAAGGCGATGTCGCCGCAGTAAATCCCCGCGCCCATCCTCGATAAGATGACGAAGACCGCCGAAGCCTACCTGGGCGAGACGGTGACCGAAGCGGTGATCACCGTGCCGGCCTACTTCAACGACAGCCAGCGCCAGGCCACCAAGGACGCCGGCCGCATTGCCGGCCTGGACGTCAAGCGCATCATCAACGAGCCCACCGCGGCCGCGCTGGCCTACGGCATGGACAAGAAGGGCGGCGACCGCAAGCTGGCCGTTTACGACCTGGGCGGTGGCACGTTCGACGTGTCCATCATCGAGATCGCCGAGATCGACGGTGAGAAGCAGTTCGAAGTGCTGGCCACCAACGGCGACACCTTCCTGGGTGGCGAAGACTTCGACAAGCGCGTCATCGACTATCTCGTCGAGGAGTTCAACAAGGAGCAGGGCATCGACCTGCGCAAGGACCCGCTGGCGCTGCAGCGCCTGAAGGACGCGGCCGAGCGCGCCAAGATCGAGCTGTCCACCAACCAGCAGACCGAGGTGAACCTGCCGTACGTCACCGCCGACGCGTCGGGCCCGAAGCACCTGAACATCAAGCTGACCCGCGCCAAGCTGGAAGCGCTGGTGGAAGACCTGATCAAGAAGTCGATCGAGCCGTGCCGCATCGCGCTGAACGATGCCGGCCTGCGTTCGAGCGACATCGGTGAAGTGATCCTGGTCGGCGGTCAGACCCGCATGCCGAAGGTGCAGCAGGCCGTGACCGAGTTCTTCGGCAAGGAACCGCGCAA
>NZ_JAIBFH010000114.1 GCF_019459675.1 Arenimonas sp. | reverse complement strand
CGGGGGCCTTTTTGGCGCCCCGGGGTTCCCGGCCCCACCACTCCCCCCGCCCCCCCCCCCCCGCCCCCGGGGGCGGGCGGCTGCTGCTGCATATCAGCGACATCATGCACACCGGCGACGAGATCCCCTCGGTGCACGTGGACGCCAGCGCCACCACCGCCCTGCTCGAGATGACCCGCAAGCGCCTGGGCATGACCGCCGTGGTCGACGCCGGCGGCGTGCTGCAGGGCGTATTCACCGACGGCGACCTGCGCCGCTGCCTGGACGACGAGCAGACCGACCTGCACGCAACGCCCGTGTCGCACCTGATGGGCCGCACGCCCCGGACCATCGGCGCACAGGCGCTGGCGGTGGAGGCCGCGCACCTGATGGAGGAGTTCAAGATCAGCTCCCTGGTGGTGGTGGACGGCGACCGGCGCGTGGTGGGCGCGCTCAATATTCATGACCTGTTGCGCGCACGCGTGGTCTGATCGCCCCATGACTCCCTACCCCGCCGACCTGCTGGCGCGCGCGTCGCGCATCCGCCTGGCCTGTTTCGACGTCGACGGCACGCTGACCAACGGCGACCTGACGTACGACGCCGATGGCCGCGAGTCCAAGACCTTCAACGTCCAGGACGGCCTGGGACTGCGCCTGCTGGAAGAAAACGGCATCGCCGTGGCGCTGATCACCGCGCGCGAAAGCTCGGCGGTGGTGGCTCGCGGCCGCGACCTCAAGCTCAGCCACGTGCACACCGCGGTGAAGGACAAGGCCGCCTGCCTGCGGGGCCTGTGCGAAGCGCTGGGCATCGGCACCGACGAGGCCGCGCACATCGGCGACGACCTGCATGACCTGCCCGCGCTGGCCATCGTCGGCCTGGCCGTGGCGCCGGCCAACGCCCACCCCTGGGTCGCGTCGCGCGTGCACTGGTGCACGCCCTCGCGCGGGGGCGCTGGCGCCGGCCGCGAACTTTGCGACCTGATCCTGGAGGCCCGGGGGCTGGACGCCGCGGTACTCGGACGCTTCGGCGCCGCATGAGCCGCACGGCGCTCAACGCCCTGCTGCTGGTGCTGGCCGTGACGCTGGTGGGCGTCGTCTATTGGCAGTGGCTGCTGCGCCAGGTGCCGCCGGTGGAAGTCCCGCAGCGCTCGGACTACATCCTGCGCGACTTCGAACTGACAACGCTGGGCGACGACGGCGCCGAGGCGTTCACCGTGCGGGGGCCCTACCTGCAGCGCGACGTCGGCGGCCGCAGCATCAGCCTGGTGCAGCCGCGGTTCTCTTTCCCCGACGCCGACGGCGCGGGCCGCTGGCAGGCGCGTTCGGACGCCGCCTGGGTCAGCCCCAAGGCCGACCACGTGCACCTGATCCGCAAGGTTGAAATGGTCGGCCCGGCCAGCCCTGCGGGCATCCGCTCCCGTTTCGAAACCGAGCGGCTGGTGGTTTTCCCCGACCTCGAGCGCGCCACCACCCCGCTGCCCGTGACCGTCACGCAGGGGGCTTCGATATACTCCGGCACAGGCCTGCGTGTGGACATGCGGGCCAAGCGGGTCCA
Organism: Arenimonas sp.; assembly: GCF_019459675.1. Classification (GTDB taxonomy): domain Bacteria; phylum Pseudomonadota; class Gammaproteobacteria; order Xanthomonadales; family Xanthomonadaceae; genus Arenimonas. Next base: position 623 of record NZ_JAIBFH010000114.1, on the reverse strand, counting down.
ACTCCTGAACGAGGTCGAGGTACGACATGCGCCACGCAGCCCTTAGCCTCACCCTGCTCGCCGTCGCGTTCGCGGCCGGCCCGGCCCTGGCGAAATCCACCGACCGCCAGCAGCCCATGGACCTGTCCGCCAGCAACATGGACGCCCTGTTGTCCGACGACAGCGTGTCGGTGCTCGAAGGCAACGTCCGCATCCGCCAGGGCAGCCTGGAAGTGGACGCCGACCGGGCCGAGATCCACCGCAAGGCCGGCGAAATCGACGAGATCATCCTGACCGGCAGCCCCGCGCGCCTGCGCCAGCTCTCCGACCAGGGCGAGCCGATGGACGCCACCGCGGCGCGCATCGTCTACGGCACGGCAAGCGAAGTGATGCTGCTCACCGGCAACGTCGTGATCACCCAGCCTCGCGGCAACCTGAGCGGCGAAACGGTGAAGTACGACATCACCACCGGCCGCCTGAACGGCGGCGGCGACGGCCAGACCGTGTCCATGCGCATCCTGCCCAGGACCGCAGCGCCTGCGCCTGCCCCCGCGCCCACGCCGGCGCCCGCGGCGGAGCCCGGGAACTGATGGTGGCCGCGGCGGGGGTGGGCCAGCGCGACAAGTGGCGGGAAGTCGTGACCG
>NZ_JAIBFH010000098.1 GCF_019459675.1 Arenimonas sp. | reverse complement strand
GGGTCACTTCCTGCTCATGGCAAGGCCTTTTAAATCGCAGGAAGTGACCCTCGCTTCCACGGCGCCGCCGGTGCGGGGTGACTTTATTTCGTGACGGAAGGCTCGTGGCCGCGCGCTTCGAAGCTTGCGCGTGTGGGCTCAGGACCAATGCCGGGCATCTTTCTTGCGGTGCGGGTTTGGCTGACCTGGCCGAGGCACCTGCCACCGACCCGTCTCGTCGCGCGCGTCCCTTCGGACGCGAGATGTTGCGGCCTCGCCAGCGTGGAAGACGGCCAGACCGGGAGACCTATCCGCCCGGCGGCGGGTGTGGGATTTTGGCGCGCACACCGGGGCATCCGGCCATGGCGACGACTGCGGTCAGGGCTCGCCCTCAAAGCCTGCAGGCGCTGGTTTACTTTGACCATCGCGCCGGTAAGAGCTGATCAGCGATTGTGGTGTTGACTGAGTCTGCCCGCTGGGGGGCGGCGACTGGAATCGCTGCGGGCGGCCGACTTCCGCTCCCGGCCAGGAGCGGTCAGTCGGAGGGTGTGTCCCAAACCAAATGTACAGTCCCGGCAATGGTCGAGACGGGCCTGAACCCAAGCCTCGCATAGAGCGCCGTCGCGGGATTCTCCTCGTACACGCGAAGCTTCAATCCACGAAAGCTGCGCGATTCGGCCATGGCTTTTGCCTGTTGAACCGCCCAAGAGCCGATCCCCTGGTGCTGGTATTCGGGGAGGATCTGGAGGTCACGAAGGCCTAGCGTCGGAGGCTCGGGTGTCAGCCTCATATGCCCAACCGCGAACGACGAATTCAAGATGATCAAGTTCTCGAAGTCCTGCCAGCTGACTTCGAAACGCGCCGAATCCCACTCGATTCCTCTCCGAGCGAGGTAGGCGCTCATGTTTCGGCGATTGAGCTGCTCGCAGAATTCTCGATCGCTATCGTCGGCGATTCGAAGGGAAAGGGCGATCATCACAGCTCCGTTGATTGCTTGGCCATGGTTCCGAGAAGAGGCCGGGATCACACGCGCGATTGTACTTCTGATCTCGGAATCCACCCGTTAGCGGCAGACGTCCGCTTCGGGTCGGAAGCTGACCTTGTGATCGCGAAATAAGTTCGTGCGAAGCGGGCTGTTGACCTTGCTGCGGTGTGCCCCCGCCGATCGGGGCGACGGCACACACAAAGGGTACCCCTGAAGTGGAGGGCAGGAGGCCCGGAACGGCCGGCGTTTGCTGCCAGGGATGGCGCTAGCAAGACGCCGGGCAGGGGTGCCCTGTGTGTGGGGCGGCGCTCGCCGCGCCGGCCCATGTCGTGCGCCAAGCGCACGCCGATGCAGCCGCGAACCCGTCAGACCGAGAACGCGGCCGCGTAGTTGGACGACACGATGGCCTTCTGCAGCGTTTCGCTTATCTTGAGGTTGCCGGCCACGATCTGGCCCGACATCAGCAGGCGGTCGCTGGCGCCGCGGAAGTCGCAGACCCGGCCACCGGCTTCGCGCACCAGCAGGATGCCCGCGGCGATGTCCCAGGGCTTCACGCCGGCCTCGAAATACGCGTCGGCGCGGCCGCAAGCCACGTAGGCCAGGTCCAGCGCCGCCGAACCCGTGCGGCGGATGTCCTCGGCCTCGCCCAGCACCGTGCGCAGCGTGTCCAGGTGCGGGGCCAGGCGGGCGCGTTCACGCGGCGGGAAGCCCGTGATCAGCATCGCCCCGTTGAGGTCCTTGCGCTCGCCGATGCGGATCTTCTTGTCGTTGAGCACCGCGCCGGCACCGCGCGAGGCGGTGAACAGCTCGTTGCGCAGCGGGTCGAAGATCACCCCGTGCGTGGGCTCGCCGCCCTCGCACAGCGCGATGGAAACGCAGAAGTGCGGGAAGCCGCGCAGGAAGTTCGAGGTGCCGTCCAGCGGATCGATGACGAACGTGTAGCGCCCCGAACCCATGGCGCCCGACTCCTCGCCAAGGATGGCGTAGTCCGGGAAGGCGCGACGAAGCTCGCGTATGATCTCCGCCTCGGCCTGGGAATCGACCTCGCTGGCGTAGTCCTGCTTCGATTTCTCGAAGACGCTCAAGCTGTCGAGCTTGTTCATGTGGCGCAGGATCAAGTTGCCGGCCGAACGGGCCGCCTTGACCATGACGTTGACGACAGGTTTCTGCATATGCCCGTCCAAAGACCGCTGGATTGTGAGAAGAACTGGGTGCCGGTCAAGCCGGCGCGGCGCAAAGGATAACAGGTTGGCCCGGCTCGGGCCTCTAGAAGCTGATGACTACTTCCATCCACAACCTCCGCATCGTCCTGGTGGGCACCCAGCACCCGGGCAATATCGGCTCGGCTGCCCGCGCCATGAAGACCATGGGCCTGTCGGCCCTGCACCTGGTCACGCCCGAGCGTTTCCCGGACCCCGAGGCCAATACCCTGGCCGCCGGCGCCGACGACCTGCTGGCCGCCGCCCCGGTCCACGCCAGCCTGGACGAGGCCCTGGCCGGCTGCCACCTGGTGCTGGGCACCAGCGCCCGCCGGCGCCACGTGCCCTTGCCCGAGATGAGCCCGCGCCAGGCCGCCAGGGCGCTGCTGGAAGGGGTAGGGCACGGCCCGGTGGCGCTGCTGTTCGGCCGGGAGCGCACCGGCCTTGAGAACGAAGAGCTGCAGCGCTGCCATGCGTCGGTCGGCATTCCCAGCCACCCCGACTTCAGTTCGCTCAACCTGGCTTCGGCGGTGCAGGTGCTGTCCTACGAACTGCGCCTGGCCGTCCTGGACGCTGCGGACGGCGGGCTGCCTTCGGGCCGGCCGATGCCGGTGGCCGAGGTCGAGCCGCCGGCCACGGCCGATGAGCTCGAGCGCTACTTCGTGCACCTGGACCAGGCGCTGCACGAGATCGACTTCCACAAGGGCAAGCCGCCCGAAATGGTGATGCAGCGCCTGCGCCGCCTGTACCTGCGGGCCGGGCTGGACGCCCGGGAGGTGAAGATACTGCGCGGCATCCTGGCCGAGGCCCAGCGCATGGCGCGCATCGCCCGCGGCGGCCGCGCCTAGCGCCGCCAAGCCCGGGCGCATACAGTAGGCATGCCCCGCGACCACCCCCTCGAGCCCCTCAGTGACGCCAACAAACCAAAGCGCAATCCCCGGTGGCGCCAGGCGCGTGCTGGGGCTGTTGCTGCTTTCACTGGCCGGCTTGGCCCACTCCGCCGATGGCGTTCTGGTGCTTGGGCGCATCAGCGACGACCCCCGCCGCCACTACGAACAGCTGCAGCCGCTGCTGGACTACGTGGTGCCGCGCATGCGCAGCGTTGGCATCACCGAGGGCCGCGTGCTGATGGCGCGCGATCCGCAGCAGATGATGAGCTACCTGCGCCGCGGCAAAGTGGACTGGGTCACCGAGACGCCCGGCACCGGCCTGCTGCTGGCCGACCGCGCCGGGGCCCGCCCGCTGCTGTTGACCGAACGCGCCGGCGCCCGTGATTACCGGTCGGTGATCTTCGTGCGCCGCGACAGCGGCATCACCGAACTGTCGCAGCTGCTGGGCCGCACCATCGCCTTCCAGTCGCCCTCATCCACCAGCGCCTACCTGGTGCCGGCCATGACGTTGCGCGCGCAGGGCCTGCCGATGAGCCTGATGGTGTCGCCGCTGGAAGGCCGCGATCCGGGCCGCCTGGGCTACGTGTTCGCCAACACCGACGCCAACCTGTCCGCGTGGGTCCACAAGCGGCTGGTGGATGCCGGTGGCTTCAGCGACCAGGATTGGGCGTCGCTGCAGCGCGTGTCCGAGGTGTTCCGCCGCGACCTGGTGATCATCCACACCACCGAACCGGTGCCCCGGGCGATGGAGCTGGTGAGCAGCAGTCTGGATCCGGCGGTGGCCGATCGCCTCAAGCAGGTGCTGCTGGGGGCCAGCACCGACCCGCAGGCGCGCGATGCGCTGCGGCAGTTCTTCCGCACCACCGGCTTCTACGAAGCCGACGCCAACACCCGCGAACAGCTTGACGAACTGCGCCGCGGCGCCCGCGAAATCCGCGAGGCGCTGGAGTGAGGCTGCCCTTCCGCTTGGGGCTGCGCGGCGAACTGCTGCTGATGCTGGTCGCCACCATGGCGGTGGTTGTGGTGCTGTTCGCCGCGCTGTGGCTGCACGAAAAGCGCAGCAACCAGGACGCCCGCGAGCTCAGCGCCACCGCGCTGCGCGAGATGTCCCGCGAAGGCCTGCTCACCCGTGGCCAGACCCTTTCCAGCCAGCTCGCCGAAGCCGCCACCAATCCGCTTTACTACCTCGACCTGGCCAAGCTGGGCGAACTGGCGCGCGCCGCGCTGCGCCAGCCCGACGTGGTTTACGTGGTGATCCACGACGCCGACGGCCAGGTGGTGCACGACGGATCGGGCGACATCCCGGCCTTCGGCCAGCCGATGTCCGACGCGATGGCCTACGAGGCGCTGGCCGCCAGCGGCGTGCATGCCCAGTGGAGCGAGAAGCTTCTTGATGTCGCCAGCCCGATCCGTATCGGCGACGAGCGCATTGGTGGCGTGCGGGTGGGCCTGTCGCGCGACGGCGCCACGCGCCGTGAGATCGAGATGCTGGTGCCGCTGGGCGACCGGCTGCAGGCCGCCAGCAACGAACACCTGGCGTGGATACTGGCCCTGCTGGCGGCCCTTGGCATCATCGCGCTGGGCGCCATGTGGCTGCTGCAGCGGCGCGTGGTGCAGCCGATCCAGGGTTTGGCGGAGGCCGCGGTACGCATCGAGCAGGGTCGCTACGCCGACGTGCGCGTGCAGTCCGATCGGCAGGACGAAATCGGCGAGCTGGTGCGCACCTTCTCGCGAATGAGCGACAGCGTGGCCCGCCACGACCGCGACATCCGACGCATGGCCTACACCGACTCACTGACCGGCCTGTCGAACCGCCTGGCGTTCCGCGAGGCCCTGGACGAGCGCCTGATGACGCTGCAGGCCACCAGCGGCGAGCTGGCGCTGCTGTTTGTGGACCTGGACGACTTCAAGCGCGTGAACGACACGCTGGGCCACGAGGCCGGCGACGAGGTGCTGGGCCAACTGTCCATGCGCATCCGCCTGGCGGTGGAGCGGCTGGGCGGCGTGGGCGCGGAGATCGCGCGCTTTGGCGGCGACGAATTCATCGTGCTGTTCATGGCCGAAGACATCCGCACCAGCTCGGGCCAGCTGGCCGAATCGATCATCGAGGAAGTCCAGCGGCCGCTGGTGCTGCGCGGGCGGCAGGTGTTCCTGGGGGCGTCGGTGGGCATCACGCTGTTCCCCTTCGACGCGTCGGCCGCAGGCCCGCTGCTGAAGAACGCCGACATCGCGATGTACCAGGCCAAGGTGGCCGGCAAGGGCTGCTACCGCTTCTACAGCAAGGCGATGGACCAGGCGGTGGAGCGCCGCGTGCAGCTGGAGGAAGAGCTGCGCGGCGCCTGGGACCGCGGCGAGCTCAGCGTGCACTACCAGCCCATCTACCGGCTGGCGGACCGTCGCCTGATGGGCGCCGAAGCCCTTTGCCGCTGGCAGCATCCGGTGCTGGGCGTGGTGCCGCCGTCGGTGTTCATTGAAGTGGCGGAAAAAAGTGGCCTGATCGAGGCCCTCGGGCGCAACGTCCTGGTGCAGGCCTGCCGCGACGCCGCCGAGTGGTCACAGCCGGGCCAGGAGCCGCCGTTCGTGTCGGTGAACATCTCGCCGCGCCAGCTGCGCACCGGCGACCTGCCCGACGTGGTGGCCAGCGCGCTGGCCAGCACCGGCGTGCTGCCGCGCCAGCTGCACGTGGAGCTCACCGAGACGGCGGTGCTGGGCGATGAAGTGCAGGCCAGCGCGCTGCTGTCGCGCCTGCGCGCCACCGGCGTGAAGGTTTGGCTGGACGATTTCGGCACAGGATTCTCGGGCCTCAGCCACCTGCGGCGGGTGCCGGTGGACGGCGTGAAGATTGACCGCAGCTTCGTTGCCGACGTGCTGCGCGACCCCGACGACCTGGCGCTCACGTCGGCCATCATCGCCATGGCGCATTCGCTGGGCATCACCGTGGTGGCCGAGGGCATCGAAGCCGAAGGCCAGTACGAAGTGCTGCGCGAACGCGGCTGCGACCAGGGCCAGGGCTTCTGGCTGGGGCGGCCGATGCCCGCTGCGGAAATACTGCGCAGCTTCCAGGAGTAACCGGCGCCGGGTTCAGCCGAAGAACTTGCCGGCCCAGGTGAAGGCTTCGCCCGCCAGCACCGCGATCTGCGACGAGAACACCCCCACCACCACCAGCTGCGCCACGCCCAGCGCCCAGGCCAGCAGCATCAGCCTCCCGTCGCGCTCGATCAGGGCCATGGCATAGGTGAGCAGGATCAGGCCGAAGGGATAGTTGGTGGTCGGTATCGGCAGCGCCAGCAGGAAGCCCAGCAGCACCAGTAGAAGGCCAGTGAAGGTGCGCGCCACCGGATGGTCGATGATCACTTCGGTGCGCGGGCGGCTGACTTTTTCCAACCACCGGAACAGGCGCGCCGTGCGGTCGCGGAACTTCACCATGCCCGGGCGCGACAGCGGCCGACGCGACAGGAAGGCCGGTACCCAGGGATGTTCCATCTGGGCCAGCAGCTGCAGGCCGATTAGGCTGACCAGCGGGCCACTGACCGCGCCGGCACCCACCGGCAGCGGCACGAAGGCGGGCAACACGCTCATCAGCAGGAAGACGCCGTAGGCGCGCGTCTTGAACTGGTCCAGCAGCCCGCCCAGCGTGAGGTCCTGCGTCGGGTCGCCGTTGGCAATGGCGTGCAGCAGGGCACGGGTGCTGATTTCTGGGCTCATTGCGCGGCAGTCTGGCGGGGTACGGCTTTATCCGGCCTAAACCCCTTCCGGGTCGTCCAGGTCGGGCAGGCGGCTGATCAGCAGCTTGTCGATGCGTGCGCCGTCCAGGTCCACCACCTCGAAGCGCCAGCCGCGCCATTCGAACAGTTCACCGGCGTGGGGAATGCGGCCGAAGCGCGCGATCACCATGCCGGCCACGGTGTGGTAGTCGTGGTCGTCTTCGCCGGGCAGGGTGTTGAGCTCGAGAATTTCGCGCAGGTCCTCGGTCGACAGGCGTCCATCCACCAGCATCGAACCGTCGGTCCGGGTGACCACCATTTCTTCGTCTTCGCCGTCCTCGCCGGACTGGGCGCGGCCCAGGACGGCGTTGAGCAGGTCGTTCACCGAAACCATGCCTTCGATGTCGCCGTACTCGTCCACCACGATGGCGATGGACTGCTGTTCTTCGCGGAAGATCTCCATCAGCTTCAGGGCGTGCGTGGACTCGGAAACAAACAGCGCCGGGCGCAGGTCGCAGAACAGGTCGGGCACCGCGTCGGGACGAAGTCCGATCAGGCCGGCCAGCGATTTCACTTCCAGCACGCCCAGCACGTCGCTGTCGTCCTTGCGGTAAACCGGGTAGCGGGCGTGCTGGCTGTCGCGGATGGTGGCCAGGTTTTCCTCCACGCTGGCCGCCGCGTCCAGCCAGACGATGCGCTTGCGCGGCGTCATCAGGCCGGCGCTGCTGCGGTCGCCCAGCCGCAGCACGCGGTTGATCATGTTTCGTTCGTCGACGTCGATGACGCCCTGTTCATGGCCTTCGGCCACCAGCATGCGGATTTCTTCTTCCGACACCTGGCTGTCATTGCCGCGGTTGAGCCCCAGCAGGCGCAGCAGCGTCCGGGTGCTCAGCGAAAGCAGGTAAACGAACGGCGTGGCGACCAGCGAGATGATGTTCATCGGCACGGCCACCACGCTGGCGATGCGCTCGGGTGCCAGCAGCGCGATGCGCTTGGGCACCAGCTCGCCGATGATGATGCTGAAGTACGTGATCAGGGTGACCGCGACGCCGGTGCCGATGCCCTGGGTGAGGTCGGCGTCCAGCCCCAGCGGCGCCAGCGCCTCGGCCACGCGGTTGCCGATGCTCTCGCCGCCGTAAAGGCCGGTCAGGATGCCGATCGAGGTGATGCCGACCTGTACCGTGCTCAGGAAGCGCTCGGGGTGCTCGGCCAGCTCAAGGGCTTTCCGGGCGCGGCGGCTTTCCTGGGCCATCTGGCGCAGCCGGGCCTTCCGGCTGGTGACGACCGACATCTCCGAAATGGCGAAGAAGGCGTTGCACAGGATGAGCAGCAGAACCAAAGCGATTTCGAGGGTCATGGGCCACCGGACAGGGCCGGCAAGAACTTCCGTTCAGGGGGTGGATGAAGCCGACACTATGCCACAGAGCCTCCGCAGGCCCGGCCAGTTCGGGGGCTACCGCTTAAAGCAGGTCGCCGCCGGCCGACAGCATGCGCTCCATCTGGTCGCCCAGGCCGCCGATTTCCAGCACCAGGCGGTCGAGCTCGGCGCCGTTCAAGGTGTCGTAGGGACGGTTTTCGCACAGCTGCAGGTAGGGCACGGAGTCGAGCTCGCCCAGGGCCAGGTAGCCCAGTCGGCTTTCCCAGTTGAAGGCCAGCATGCGCCGGGCGTCGATGCCGGTCATCGGCGCGATGACGGTGCTCACGCGCAGGTAGGGGCGGCTGTCTTCGCCCACCATTTCCGACAGGAAGATGCTCTGGTGGCGGCGGCCCTGGGACAGCGACAGCTGCACGCAGGCCAGGTAGGGCTCGCTGGCGGTGAGCTTGTACTTGCCCTGGAGGTGGGCGCGGATCTGTTCGAAGTTCTGCATGGGGGGGCTAAAACATGAGGGAGCGTTATCCTAAACCCCCATGCCGCCAAAGCCTAACCCCCAGACAGCCGATGAACGCCGCCGCCTGATCGAAACGGCGGTGGGCGCCATCGCGGCGGGGGAAGTGGCCGGCTATGGCGAGGTTGCGCGCCGCGCCGGGCTGCCCGGCTGCGCCCGCCTGGTGGCCAGGGTGCTGGCGGCAGGCGGTGACAAGGGCCTGCCCTGGCACCGCGTACTGCGCTCGGATGGGCGAGTGGCGTTTCCAGCGGGCTCGGCGGGTTTCGATGAACAGGTGCAGCGGCTGCGTGCCGAAGGCGTGCGGGTGGAGGCCGGTCGCGTGCGCGGGCAGCGGGCGGCGCCTACGCTGGATGAAATGCTGTGGGCGCCGCCGGACGCGCAGGCCGCGGCGAATGCTGGACCGGCTGCGGCCGCTGCCGGAACCAGGCCGAGACGCTGAAGCGCGCCTGCGTTGCCGGCATCACTTCGTGTTCGACATCGGCGCTCAGGAAGAGCGCCAGCGTGCCCTGGGCCGGCGCAATGTCCCGGCAACCAGTGGGCAAGTGCAGGCGAAGCGCGCCGCCGCCGTCGCTGGGCCAGCCGTGGTTGAGGTAAAGCACCAGGGACAGCACCCGGGCATCGTCGCGCTGGAAGCTGTCCCGGTGCCGCGCGTATCCGGTGCCAACGGGGTAGTGGGCGAAGTGGGCCTCGACGTGGGCCAGGCCCAGCGTGAGCCGCTCGTTCAGTCCCCGGCGCAGTTGCTCGAATGCCTGCAGCAGATCGGCGGCCGCCGTTCCGCAGGCCGGATCGTCCAGCCACAGCGTGTCGTCGCCGCGCAGGCCGGCCAGGCGGAGGCCGTCGTCGCGGCCGGTGGAGGCGGGCCGCAGGCGGTGCGCCAGCAGGTGGTTGCGGGCTTCCGCGGCGGCGCCCAGCAGCAGCGGATGCGCGGGGTCGATGGCCAGCACGGTCCAGTCGCGCCGACGCAGGTCGGCGGCCACCTCGTCCAACGGCGTGTCGCCGTGCAGGAGCGAAGGGGTGGAACGCATGGCGGTATGATAGGCGCACTTTCCCTGGGAAACGCCACGCATGCGCATGCCACCGGTCACCACCGGCCTGCTTTGGGCCCTGGGCGCGGGATTCCTGCTGCAGTACCTGCTGCCGGAAGAAATGATGCGCTACCTGGCGCTGTGGCCACTGGGCGAGTACCCGGTCGGCGACGGCACGTTCGTGGGCTTCCTTCCGTGGCAGATCCTCACCTACGGCTTCCTGCACGGCGGCTTCGGCCACCTGTTCTTCAACGCCTTCGCGCTGTACATGTTTGGCGGGTCCATCGAAGCCACGTGGGGCTCGAAGCGTTTCCTGACCTATTTCATCACCTGCGTGGCGGGCGCCGGCCTGGTGCAGCTGCTGGTGGCGACCACCGGTATCACGGGGCAGGGCGTTTACCCCACCGTGGGAGCGTCGGGTGGCGTGTACGGGCTGCTGCTGGCCTACGGCATGCTGTTTCCCAACCGCCAGCTGATGCTGCTGATACCGCCCATTCCGATGAAGGCCCGCACGTTCGTGATCGTGTTTGGCACCATCGAACTGCTGCTGGGCGTGTTCAACACCAGCTCGGGCATCGCGCATTTCGCCCACCTGGGCGGGATGCTGTTCGGCTGGTTGATGATCCGCTACTGGCGCGGCCAGCCGCCGTTCGGCGGACGTCGCCCGCCCGGTCCGCGCCTGGTCCGCTGACCGCGGCCAGGTTTCCGCGGGCCTAGCGCCGCAGCTGCAGGAAGTCGGTGCTTGCCACCAGGCGCAGGCTGTCCAGGCGCGGGCGCGCCGTGGGAAGGATGGCCAGCACCTGGTCGCGCTCCCTTTCCAGCTGCGCTATCTCCTCCGGGCGCACCGAAGGGTTCACCCGGGCCAGCGCAGTGAGGCGATCAATCTCGTTCGACAGCAGCATGTCGGCCTTGGCCACGGCGGCGTCGATGCGCGTCTGCGCCAGCTCCAGCGTGGCCGTGCGGATGCGTTCGAGCATCGGCGGCACCAGCGCCGCCAGCACCTTGCGCTGCGGCGACAGGTCGAACACGCGGTCGCCGGCGCGCAGGCGCGAGCGTTCGCCGGGCGAGAACTCGGGCCTGACCTGCAGGCGCGTGTCCACCGCCACGCTCAGCGGCGCCGGCGGCAGGTAGCGCTCCACGTCCAGTCCGGCGGGGGCGACGCATTCAATCAGGTTCACCGCTTCCATCACCACGGTGCGCGGCGGCAGGCTGTCGTCCACCAGGAAGGCGGCGTTGCCGTACTCCCCCGAGATCAACAGCTCGCCGGCCGACAGCAGCAGCGGGTGGTCGGCACGCAGGTACAGCAGGTCGTCGCGGCCCAGGGCCGTGTTGCGGTCGAAGGTGACCATGCGCGGGCCGTTCTTGAACTCTTCCAGGCCGTCCACCGTGACGTGCTCGGGGTCGAGCAGCCAGATGCCGGGGGCCAGGGATTCGTTGTGAACGCCGAAGGCCTCCATCAGGCGCAGCGCGTGGTCGTCCATGGCGGCGTGCTGGTCGTCGTCGCGCAGTGCGGCCAGCAGGGCGCCGTCGTTGGCGCCGCGGCGGCTGCCCAGTTCCAGCAGGCGGTCGCGGCCCTGGGCGATGGCCAGCGCCAGTTCGGCATGCCGGGCGCGGCTGCGGGCGATGAGTTCGGTAAGCGCCGGTTCGCGCGCGTCGCTGTCCTGTTCGGCCAGCAGCAGCAGTTCGGCGCCGAAACTGCGCAGCAGTTCGCGGCCGTCGGCGAGCACGCCGCGGAATGCGTCCAGGCCTTCGTGGACCCAGCGCAGCAGGACTTCCTGGGCGCTGCCGGCCACGGCGGCGGCGTGGATGTTGACGTCCCCGCGCTGGCCGATGCGGTCCAGGCGGCCGATGCGCTGTTCCAGCATGTCCGGGTGCAGCGGCAGGTCCCACATCACCAGATGTTGGGCGAACTGGAAATTGCGGCCTTCCGCGCCGATCTCGCTGGCGATCAGCAGGCGCGCGCCGTCGGCGTCGGCGAAGTAGGCCGCGTTGCGGTCGCGCTGCAGCAGGTTCATGTCTTCGTGGAAGCGGGCGACCTTCAGGCCGCTGCGCAGGCGCAGGGCTTCTTCCAGCGCCTGCACCTTGGCGCGCGAACGGCACAGCAGCAGCACCTTGGCTGGCGCCACGGCGTCCAGGATGCCCAGCAGCCAGTCGGTGCGGGGGTCGCGGGCGTAGTCGTGCGACGGCTCGTCGTCGGTGTCGCCGACGTCGTGCGCGAACTCCGCGCGCAGCCGGCCCAGAGCGGTGGGATCTTCGGGCACGGGCAGCACGCCCACGTGCGGCACGCGGACGGGGAAGCCGCCCACGGCGGCGCGACGGTTGCGCACCATCACGCGGCCGGTGCCGTGGCGGTCCACCAGGTCGGCCAGCAGCAAATCGCGCTCATAGTCGTCGCCGGCGGCAATGCGGGCCAGGCGGGCGACCAGGGCGTCTTCTTCGCCGGGGAACAGGCCTGCCAGCGTGGCCATGTCGTCGGTGGTGACCGCCTCGCCTTCGAGCAGGCGTTCGGCCAGGGCAGACAGCGCCTGGTAACCGCGCGACTGGGCGCGGTAGGCGTCCAGGTCGGTGTAGCGCGCGGGGTCGAGCAGGCGCAGGCGGGCGAAGTGCCCGCCCAGGCCCAGCTGTTCGGGGGTGGCGGTCAGCAGCAGCAGGCCCGGGGTGCGCGCGGCCAGCGATTCCACCAGGGCATAGCCCGGGCTGGAGAATTCCGGCGTCCACACCAGGTGGTGCGCTTCGTCCACCAGCAGCAGGTCCCAGCCGGCGGCGATGGCCTGGCGGGTGCGCTTGTCGTGGCTGGCCAGCCAGTCCACGGAGGCGATGATGCACTGTTCGTCCTCGAACGGATTGGCCTGCGGTTCGGTCAGCTCCAGCGATTCACAGCGCTCTTCGTCGTAGATGGCGAAGGCCAGGTTGAAACGCCGCAGCAGTTCGACGAACCACTGGTTCACCAGGCTTTCGGGCACCAGCACCAGCACGCGCCGGGCGCGGCCGCTGGCCAGCTGCTGGGCGGTGATCAGGCAGGCCTCGATGGTCTTGCCAAGGCCCACTTCGTCGGCCAGCAGCAGGCGCGGCGGGCGTCGCTGCGCCGCGGTTTCGGCCACGCGCAGCTGGTGCGGGATCAGGTCGATGCGCGCACCCAGCACGCCCCAGCCGGCATGGGCCCGGGCGTCGGCGCGGCGCTGCAGGCATTCGCGCCGGAATTCGAACTGGTCGTTGCGGTCCACGCGTCCGGACAGCAGGCGGGAGTCGGCCTGCGACACGGGCTGTTCGGCGTCGAGCTCACCCTCGGCATGCACGGAGCCGCCGCAGGTGTAGTGGATCAACGCGTCCAGCAGTTCGGCGTTCTCGACGGTCTTGTCTTGCCCGCCGACGCGGATGCGTTCGCCGGGCCGGAACACCGCCCGCAGCAGCGGTGCCGAACCCAGCGCATACATGCGCACCACGCCGGTGCCGGTGAAGACGATCTGCACCTGCCGTCCGGCAAGGCGAAGCACGGTACCCAGGCCCAGTTCGGGCTCGGCGCTGGAGAACCAGCGTTGGCCGGGAGCGAAAGTATTCATCAGCGCCAGAGGGCGACCTGGTCCTTGGCCGGGCGCTGCATCGCGACCTTGCCCTTGCAGGAATAGGCATCGGCGAACGCGGGCAGGTTGGACAGCGGGCCGTTGACGCGCCACTTGCCGGGCGCGTGGTTGGCCGTGGCCTGCGCGGCGGCCAGGGCGGTGTCCTTGTCCTGGCGGGCCCAGAGGCCGGCCCAGCCGGTGAAGAAGGCCTTGGACGCGGCGGCATCGGGCTTGCCCTGCGCGTTGAGTGCGTTCCAGGCCAGCTCCACGCCAGCCAGGTCGGCCTGGTTCTGCAGGAAGCTGCGCGTACCGTTGACGCGCGTGGCGCCGCCGGTGGCCGAGTAGGCGTTGTACTGCGCGATCAGCGGCGTGGCGCGCTTGCTCCAGGCGGAGGCATCGGCACCGTCCCAGGTCTGGATGGCCAGGCTCATCTGCTGCGCGAGCAGGGCGCCGAAGGCGCCGAAGTCCATGGCGCTGCCGGCATCGTCAAGCAGCGGCGGCTGCAGCGTGGCGGCGGTCACCAGCAGGCGGTTTTCCTGCGGCAGCCAGGCCACCAGGGGCTGCCACTGCTCGGCCGGCCACGCGGCGCGGGCGCGAACCAGGGCGTAGGGCATCATCCAGCGCCGCAAAGCCAGGGTGTTGCCGGCCAGGTCCTGGCGGCTGAACTTCAGGCTGTCGAACAGGTTGTCCGGCGCATTGACGCCAATCTGGATCTGCATGCCCTCCAGGCGCTGGCGCGCGGCGGCCTTGCCCGCAGGGCTGAGCCAGGCGGCAGCGTCCACGGCGGCCAGGGCGCTGGTTTTCACCGCGGCGGCAACGGCTTGGGCGCGCTCCTGGCGCGGCACCGGCAGGAAGCGCTGGGTGTAGGCCGCGTCCAGCAGCTCCGGCACGCGCGCCTCCAGCACGCGACGGGCGCGCACGGCGCGCGGCGTTGGGGCCGGCTGGCCGGCGAGCGTGACCTCATACAGCTGCCCCCACGGCTCGTTGAAGCCCTTGGCCAGGTTGGGCGCCATGTCCCTGAGCACCTGCGCCTTGAGGTAGGCCTTCCACTGGTCGGGTTTGGTATTGGCGATCAGCGTGTCCAGCGCGCGGAAGAATTCCGGGGTGGACAGGGCCACCTGGCTGGCCTTGAGGCCGTGGGCCTTGAGGATGGCGCCCAGGTCGATGCTGCCGCCCAGCTTCTGCGCTTCCTTGATGTTCATCACCTGGAACGAGCGGCCGGCCAGGGTGGCCTTGGCCAGGTCGCGCTCCATGCGGCCCACCCAGCCCGCCTGTTCGACCATCTTGGCCTCGGGCGTGCCGGCCAGCTTCAGCCATTGCGCCACGGTGGCGAGGTAGCGCGCCTCTACCGGCTGCACCAGCGGGTCGGCGCTGGCATAGAAACCGGCGTCGGGCAGACCCAGGCCCGCGGGGCCCACCTGCGCGTAGGGATTGCCCTGGTTGTCGCGCAGCACCTGCAGGTCCACCAGCACCGGCATTCCGGCGGCGTGCAGCGCGGCGACCGCCGGGGCGATGTCCTTGCTGCGCTTGATCTTGTCGATGATGGCCAGCAGCGGCTTCACCGGCGTGAGGCCGGCGGCCTCGATGGCGGCTTCGTCCTGGGCGCTGGCGAACAGGTCGGCCAGCCGGACCGAGACCGTGGCGCCCGCGGGCGCCGTGGTGGCCGCCAGCACCTGGTCGCGCTGCGACAGGCCCAGGGCATTGAGCTGGTCCCAGCGGGTCAGCGAGTTCGCGCCCGCCGGAAGCGGGTTCTGGCGCAGCCAGCCGGCGTTGGCATGGCTGTAGAAGTCGGCGCAGGCGGCGGGCGCGGCCGGAGCGCGCTGGGCGGCGGCGGGGCCGGCGGCCAAGGTCACCAGGAGGCCGGCGAGCAGGGGCGAAAACAGCTTGCGCATGCGGGTGGGCATCGCGGACTCCGTTGTAGGGGACCGGGATTCTAACGCCGTGCCGGCCCCGGGGGCAGATAAAAGGGCCAAAAAAGAAAACGGCCCCGGCGCGGCCCGGCCCTGTTACAGGGGCTGAACCCCCC